>JAJRSY010000242.1 GCA_024278565.1 Bacteroidota bacterium | reverse complement strand
GAAGCGACCGTAGTAGTTGAATCTGCAGAAAAGGGGGGCAGTTTGGTCACGGCCGATATCGCCCACAGCTATAATCGTGATGTTTTTGCCGTACCGGGTCGGGCACAAGACAAGTTCAGCTTGGGCTGCAACAACCTAATAAAGCAGCAGAAGGCACATATGCTCACTTCGGCGGCCGACCTTATTTATTTATTGGATTGGGATGTAGACGAAAAAGAAACCAAAACCATACAAAAACAGCTTTTTGTTGAATTGGATGAATCGGAAAAAACAATTTATTCCTATTTACAAAAAAACGGGAAGCAATTGCTTGATAGCATCGCCCTAGAATGTCGTTTTCCTATTTTCAAGACCTCATCAACCCTTCTCAATATGGAAATGAAAGGGGTGGTTCGCCCACTACCGGGGAAACTCTTTGAAGCCATTTAACAAGACATGTATTTTAGGCACTTGGCATGTTTTAAGCACGTTAAGCAAAATGAGCGAACGCTTATTTTACCAACTAGTTGGTCTGTATTGGTTTGATTATTTATTTGAACAATAGGTTTACTGTACTTTATCGATGAAATACAGCACTAAATCTACAATATGCCGTAAGTGCCGGTATCATGAAGAATGTTAAACCGACCAAGTAGTTGGTTTTCCCAATACTAGTAACCTATTTTGTTTCGAACCCTGAGCAGTACATTATCTGCCGTTTTTTTAGCTTTTTCAGTGCCCAAGGCCAGTACATCATCTATCTCGTTCAGATGGTTCATATAGTAATCGAACTTTTCACGGGCATCACCGAACTTTTCCAAAATCACTTCAAAAAGAGCTTGCTTGGCATGGCCATAACCATAGTTGCCGGCCAAATAATTGGAACGCATTTCAGCGATCTGATCCTTCGAGGCAAGAATTTTATATAGGGCGAAGGTAGTGTCGTTTTCTGGATCTTTAGGAGCTTCCATCGGAGTGCTGTCAGAAAGGATGCCCATGATCTGTTTCCGCAATTTTTTGTCGGACTGGAACAGATTGATAAGGTTGTTTTTACTTTTGCTCATTTTTTCACCATCGGTGCCGGGCACGTACATGGTGCGTTCCTGTACTTTTGCTTCGGGCAATACGAAAGTCTCTCCCAATTGGGCATGAAAACGGGAAGCCACGTCACGGGCCATTTCCAAATGCTGCAATTGGTCTTTTCCGACAGGTACGATATCGGCATCGTACAGTAAAATATCGGCGGCCATGAGCATGGGGTACGAGAATAACCCGGCATTTACATCTTCCAACCGATCGGCCTTGTCTTTAAAAGAATGGGCAAGGGTCAGGCGTTGGTACGGAAAAAAACAACTGAGGTACCAAGCCAGCTCTGTTACCTGTGGCACATCACTTTGACGATAAAAAACCGTGTTGTTGATATCAAGCCCAAAAGCAAGCCAAGTAGCTGCTGTAGCATAGGTGTTATTGCGCAGTTCTTCCCCGTTTTTTATCTGGGTAAGTGAATGCATATCGGCAATAAAAAAGAAAGATTCGTTATTAGGGTCTTTGCCCATTTCGATTGCTGGCACTATGGCTCCCAAAATATTTCCCAAATGGGGTACGCCCGTACTTTGTATGCCCGTTAGAATTCTAGCCATTTTACTCGTTTTGGTAAGTGACAAAGGTAGAACAAATCATAAATAATGCGCAGTAAGGGTTGAAAAATAGCCCTTTTCCTTTGTCGTTCCGAACGTTTCTCTTGTCATTCCGAACAAAGTGAGGAATCCCTTTAGGGTGTCGATGCCACATTTTACCTGTATTGAACTGCAATCAGGGTCTTTTTGCCAATACCGGCATCAGCTGGCAATTCCAAAACGAGACCTGAACAAGCATACCCAGGGATTCCTCGTACCTCGTAATGACAGGAAAGTTCAATTAATTTTTCATTAGACCTTTTGTCACCAGCTTACTGTTTTAGGAGTAAATCATCCCCTGAGAAATAGTTTAGTGGTTGGCCAGAAATATTGAATTTAAGCCACAACTTTTAAATTGCTATTTTTGGTTTCATGGTCAACTTTTTCAAAAACGTGGGGTATGTATTGTACCGCATTTGGTTCCATCTTCTGGTCGCCGTGCTTATTTTTCTTTTTTTCCCGCTTTTGCTGGTGATGAGCTTGTCCGAGAAATGGTATCCCTACTTTTTTTGGTTGATGAGAAATGTATGGGCCATTCCCATTTTGTACGGTATGGGCTGTGTGCCAAAAGTAGTTCGAGAACAACAATTGGTAAAGGGCAAGAGCTATATGTTGGTCGCCAACCATACCAGTATGTTGGATATTATGTTGATGCTCAAGGTGAGCAAGAACCCATTTGTATTTGTGGGCAAAAAAGAATTGGCGAAGATACCCCTGTTCGGGTTTTTCTTCAAGCGCGTCTGTATCATGGTTGATAGAGAGGATGCCCGAAGTCGAACGGGGGTATATAGGCGGGCAGAACGAAGGTTGAGCCAAGGGTTGAGCATTTGTATATTTCCCGAAGGTGGTGTGCCCGAGGAAGATGTTTTATTGGGGAAATTTAAAGATGGGGCATTTAAAATGGCGATCGCACATTCCATTCCCTTGGTGCCAATTACGTTTTATGATAACAAAAAGCGATTTTCCTTTACTTTTTTAAGTGGTGGTCCAGGCAGGGTGAGGGTCAAGGTCCATTCGTTCTTTGAAACAGGAGTGTTGGGCGGCGATGACAAAACCACACTTCGAGAAGAGGTGAGGCAGGTTATTTTTGAAGAACTTAAGGGCACCTCTAAAAGTAACTTGGGGGCAAGAGAATGATGGCCCTATCTTGACAAAAGGCTACTTTTTGCGCAACCATAGATTGCCCCCGGTATTCTTATAGGTCAAGGGCATTTCTGCAAAGGCCGATTTGTGGTGGGTATGCATATAGTCCGAGAACAATAGGATCTCGAAATCATGATTGTAGCTCAAAAAAGCACGAAGGAGATAGATCTCGTTCCAGTTTCTTCCTTCATAGACCCATTCTTTCGGATATTCGAAAGGAAAGAACATATCGTGAACGTGAATAATGACGCCCGAAGCGAGATTTGGTAATATTTTAAAAAGTTCGTAGTTCACGTCGCTTCCGGTTTTCGACACATGGCTACTATCTATGAAAAGGATATCGTTGGTCCGTAATTTTTCGAATTCCTTCAAAGGCACGGCCTGTACACCGGTATCGAATACCTTGCAGTTTTCAAGATCATTTTTCTTAAAAAGGGCGAACAATAGTTTTGGGTATGGCTCGACAAATGTGAGGTCGATATCAAGAGCGAATTTCTCTCGGGTATCAAGCATTACGGCGGAAGAATAGCCCGATCCTATTTCGATGATCTTCTTGGGCCTTAGATGTCGGATAATCGAACAGAGTACGATGGCATCGGTATATGAATATGTTCCGTTGTTATAGCAATACCTGTTTTCGGGAGATTTTTCTTCGGTAAACGGTAGGTCATTGTAGTAAATTGAAAGTTCTTTGAGAAACTCTTTCTGTTTTTCGGGTTGCAAGTCTATTCCCGTTATAGCATCAATATTATGCTCTTGCCATATATCATTTTCGAACCTATCGAGGTCGATTTTGGAGACAATGGGGGAATAAAAATGGCCGAGGCGGAATTTGTTGAGGGGCTTTAACGTATTGAAGTTGAGCAAGGTTTTGATCCCATTGACAAAAAACCTTGAAAACACTCCTTTTTTACGCTTCATACGTTACTTCATCAAGTAAATAATGGTTGCACAGCTGCGACAGCTTTTAAAAATTTAAAGGTACGGGTTTATATTGTACGCCTAAGTACATGACAAAAACTAAACTGCCATCGGCTAAAGACCGATGGGTTCGAGCTTCGCCCCCGCCCGCCCGTGCCGGTTCGGACGGGAATGACTTGGTCGGGCAGGTAAAGGCGACTAAAGCAACTGACCTATAGTAACACCGTGACTTTAAGTCACGGTGTTACTAACTAAAAGTAAAATCCACCCTCTTAGAAGGTGGCTTTTGAGGCTACCCCATAGGGGGCGGCAAAGATCAGAAATCAAACCGTTTTTGTTGGTCCTCAACCCTACGTTCTTCCTTCTCTTGATAGATGACATATTTTCTTATCATGTACTAAAACTGTACGTATAAATATGAAGAATAAACGCCCCACAAGACTCGCAGGGCGTTTAAAGGGCCATTGTAAACAATGGCCAACCAACCAACTTCTTGACGCTTTCTTTCCTTTTTAGGTAAAAAAAGCTTAAAATTTAAAACTCAATCCACTATAAACACCTATTGAAAATGGACGGAAGCTACCATTGGTGCTTGAAAAGGTGCTCAATTGGTATTTAAAAATGGGCTCTACGTTAAATTGCACCTTGGGCGTAAACTTGTAGTTTATACCAAACCCGATATTGGTACTGAAATTAATACTGTTGAGGTTATTGGCCTTGCCCATTTCAGTGGTCAGTTCCCCCGATGTTAGTGAAATTGAATTGTCGACCAAAAACAAAGAGCTCACGCCCCCGATAAGGTTTATGCCGAACTTATTATCTACCAATGCATAATCGAGTTCCAACGGAATTTCCAAATATCCGAATTCTTGTGCCATGAACCCTTCCCGTGATGCACTTACCGCCGAAACATCTGTTTTCGCTTCCTGAAAATAATTTTGATCAAATTCTACATTGGTTGTGTTTTCAACATTACTTTTTACTATCAGGTTTTCTGAAGCCAGCGTATAATCAACATTTGGCAATTGCCCATTGGCAGAGTTTCCCAGAGAAGAGGAAAATTCGACATCATTGGTCCTGTACCCGTAATCTACCTTGTGCAACCCTGAACGGATGCTTAATTTTCTACTGACCTTATAGGCTACCGAGAGCCCAAAACTAAGGTTGACATCACCTGATTTGGAGTTGGGCACAAAAATAGAGCTTACCGGCGAACCTTGACCGATGGTATTGAAATAAACAGGTGCGATACTTGGGCCTGCCGACCATTTTGCACCATCGTTCTCGGCTATCATTTCTTTTTCTTCTTCTTGTGAAGCGATTTCATCGAAAATCGATTTTTTCTTGATAGTTTCTGTTGTTTTTACTACGGATTCCCTTTCAATTTGGGCTGCTTCCGTCTTGGTCGTTTTACCAATTACTTCATTTTTCGCAATATTCAAAGCGGTCGTATTTTCATTGTTTTTGATATTGGTTTCTTCAACCCTTTTCTCTTTTACAATGTTATCTGCTAGGGTAATGTTCGTTAGATTGTTTACTGTGATGACCGGTCGATCGGTGCTATTTGTAGACTTGTTGGCAATTAAAGGGTTATTGTTTTCCGATTTGATTGTCTCGACTTCTTTGCTACGGGTATTTTTAGTGGTATTGCCCTGAGAAACAATAGTAGTACTGGCTGATTTTGTCCGCACTTCTATTTCAGGGGCATTACTTATAGTATTACCCGATACATTTTGATGATTATTAACGGGCTCTTGTCCTACATCTACGATTTGCCCATTGTTGTTTGCTGGTTTTTCAAAAGTGTTTTCGGCTTTCTTTGCCGCTGGTTGCTCGGTGTGTTCAATGTCGCTGATGATAGGTTGTTTCTCAAGGATGTTGTTTTCAAATGGACTAAACACGTAAAGTGCGAAGACCAACGCCGCTGCAATACCACCCAATCTCCACCAAAACGGAATGATTTTGCGTGATTTTTTCTTTTCGTTCAAAGAGGTCTCTATGGAACTCCAGACATTTCCGGAGGGAATATCCGAGAAATCCCTTAGGTTCTCTTGAAACAGTTTGTCTAAATTCTTTTTACCCATTGTAATGTATCTTAGGTAATCTTTTTTGATGATTCTGTTTTTTCATGGGTCAGATCATATCTTTTAAATGAAAGATAAGTAGACCTATGATGGCTTTGGTTTGTCCGGTTTCTATTTTTTCTTTTAGTATCATTCTTGCACGGGCAAGATTTGATTTTGATGTGCCTGTCGATGTTCCTAGCTTTTCGCTGACTTCTTTATGTGAATACCCATCCAGAACATACATATTGAATGTCAGTCTGTATTTGTTCGGTAGTTCTTGAATGTACTGTAAAAGTGCCTGAAGGCCTATATCGGCATAGCCTGAGTCGATTTCGACCTCTTCTTCCCGGTTTTCTGAAACTACGTTCAAATGCTCCTCTTTTCTATATTTATGCAATACGGTGTTTACCGTTATGCGCTTCATCCATCCCTCAAAAGACCCTTCGGAACGAAATTGGCCCACCTTGTCAAAAATGGTCATAAAACTATCGTGCAGATTGTCTTCGGCCTCTGTTTTATTGCGTGAGTACTTGAGGCAGATACCGAACAGTATATTGGAGTATTTCCGATAAAGCTGTTCCTGCGCCTTTCTATCACCTTTCTTACAATGGTCAATGAGCTCTTTAAGACTCAAAATGTTGGTCGGTTTAAATTAAATATTCGCTTTAGTGTCTGTTCATAAACAAACGGTACATTCAGTCTTGTCCTTTTGTCCGCTAATTGCGTTGAAAATACTCCCCATAGCGATGCTATGTGTGTGTTTTTCGCCTTATTAGCAAACAAAATAACTTCGCCTGTTCTGTATCTTTTATTTCTGAACAGACACTTAGTTTACAGGAACCTCCACTTCAAAATATTCTTGTTCGCCATTTGCACTTTCGCCTTTCCAAAAACGGAAGATATAGGTTTCAGAATACAGAACAACAAAATTAAAAGTAGCTGTTTCCTCCACAATGGCCTCGGTGCAAACTTCTTGATCGGTTCGTTCAGTACCGAAAATCACGACGTTACGGGTGGTAATGTCTTTATCGGTCACATGAAAATTAGAAAAATGGGTACAGCCATCCGGTAAGGCATAGGTCACACTTATTTTATAGGTGTGACCTAGAGTAAATGATTCTGGCAGTTCTGCACTGATAATTGGTAGGGGAACAAACTTGAAATTTGGCGAACTATCGTTACTGCAAGAACTGATTGTTAGCCCTGCAACCAGTAATAAGAATGTGAAAAAACGCTTCTTCATTAGCACCGATTTTTGTTATAAAGATGCGAATAAAGGAAATTGGTTGCGTAAGGGATGCTTATTTTAATGCCTTGATGGCTTCACGTATCTTGGCTTCCAACTCTTCGAAGAGTTCCGGATTGTCCAACAAAAGGGCTTTGACCCCGTCACGGCCCTGTCCTAGCTTGGTGTCACCGTAGCTGAACCATGACCCACTTTTTTTGATGATTTCGTATTCGACCCCAAGATCGATGATTTCACCTACTTTAGAAATGCCCTCGCCGTACATAATGTCGAACTCTGTCATTCGAAACGGTGGGGCCACTTTGTTCTTTACCACTTTTACCCGGGTCTTGTTGCCCAGAACACGACCATCTGTATCTTTTATCTGTGTAGATCTTCTGATATCGATACGTACCGATGCATAGAACTTAAGTGCATTACCGCCCGTGGTGACTTCTGGGCTACCGAACATTACGCCTATTTTTTCACGCAATTGGTTGATGAATATCACGGTACAATTAGTTTTGCTGATAGAACCCGTCAATTTTCTCAAGGCCTGTGACATCAATCGCGCATGCAATCCCATTTTTGAGTCCCCCATTTCGCCTTCGATCTCACTTTTAGGGGTCAGGGCCGCAACAGAATCGATGACAACAATATCAATAGCACCGGAACGTATTAAATTATCGGCAATCTCTAAACCTTGTTCGCCATTATCGGGTTGTGAAATGATAAGGTTATCAATATCGATGCCCAGATTTTCGGCATAGAAACGATCAAATGCGTGTTCTGCATCTATAAAAGCTGCAATACCTCCTTGTTTTTGGGCTTCGGCAATGGCATGAAGTGTCAAGGTGGTCTTTCCTGAAGATTCGGGACCATAGATTTCAACGACCCTACCTCTTGGGTATCCTCCCACGCCCAATGCAATATCCAAGCCAAGAGAACCTGAAGGAATTACCTCAACGTCTTCAAATACACGATCCCCCATTTTCATTACGGCACCCTTGCCGTATGTTTTGTCCAACTTGTCAAGGGTAAGTTTTAAGGCCTTTAATTTTGCTTCTTTTTCAGAACTCATTTTTTTTGTATTAGCGATGCTAAATTAGCATTTCTTTTTGCATATAACAATGTCGCACGCAACCTTTTTGCAAAAGGCGCATCTAATAAAAAAATGTGATAACCGCTATTTACTCATAGTGGGCAACGATGGTCTCTTCCTAACATTAAGTGTTCTTCAAAGAATGTTATGAAAAAGAAAAGGAAAGGCCGAGAAAGAGTCCTGATACAATTCGGGGCTCTTTTTTTTGTTTAAAAAAGAGTTCTTCTTATTTTTGTCCATAGAACCTAACTTAGGTTGAAACAATTTATTCCTTAACTTAAATATTGGTATAGCATGCAACTGTACAATACATTAAGTGCAAAGGAAAGAACGGTACTTATTGAAGCGGCCGGTCAAGAACGTTTGACGATTTCTTTCTACAAATATGCACAATTGGGCAATACGACCATTTTTAGAAACCATGTATTCATTCATTGGAACGAACTCGATGTACTGGGCAGAATCTATGTTGCCCATGAGGGCATCAACGCCCAATTATCGGTGCCAGCAGAACATTTTAAAACGTTTAAAACCCACCTTGACAGTATTTCTTTCTTGACCGGTGTTCGTTTGAACATTGCCATAGAGCAAGACAATAAGTCGTTTTTGAAGCTGAAGGTAAAAGTGCGTCACAAGATTGTGGCCGATGGTCTGAACGACAAAACCTTTGACGTCACCAATAAGGGCATTCACGTTGGTGCAGAGCGGTTCAATGAACTTATTGAAGACCCCAATACGGTTTTGGTAGATATGCGCAACCATTATGAAAGCGAGATAGGCCATTTTAAAAATGCCATTACCCCTGATGTTGATACTTTTCGCGATTCGCTTGACATTATTGAAAAAGATTTGGCCGCCCCCAAAGAGGATAAAAAACTGGTCATGTACTGTACAGGTGGAATTCGTTGCGAAAAGGCAAGTGCCTACTACAAGCACAAAGGGTTTAAACAGGTATATCAGTTAGAAGGGGGCATTATCGAATATGCCCGGCAAGTAGCGAACAAAAACTTGGAGAACAAGTTTATGGGAAAGAATTTTGTGTTCGATCACAGGCGTAGTGAGCGCATTTCTGATGTTGTTGTTGCCAACTGCCATCAATGTGGCAACCCTTGTGACACCCATGTGAACTGTGCCAACGAGGCCTGTCACCTCCTATTTATACAATGCGCTGCCTGTGCCGACAAAATGGATGTTTGTTGTTCAGATGCTTGTAAGAAAGTTTATAACCTGCCCTATGAAGAGCAGAAAAAATTACGTAGGGGCAAGGTGGTGAGCAATAAGATATTCAAAAAGGGAAGGTCTGAGGTGTTGCGATTTAAAAAATAGAACGGTCTATAGAAATTTATAGCCGATTCCGATTTGAAGCCAATTGAACCTGATATTTTCAGCTTCAGTAATTTTGTTCCGTTTTGTAAGTTGGGGGGCGTATCTTGCCTGAACATGCAGTTTATCTGTAATGTCGTACCCAAGGCCCATAACCATATCAACACCAAGTTTGTTGAAGTTGTTGTTTACCTTCTCTAAAATATAGCTCAATTGTGGTCCTGCCTGAATGTACAGGTTTTGTACGGGGTAGTATTTGGCCTTTAGTACCAAATAGCCAAAGTTCGAACCATCTAAAAAAGCAAAATCAAGCTCGGGCGATAGTTCAAAAGATTCTGACAAGGCTATATCGGCATAAGCACCAAGGTAAAAGCCAGACAGTACGGATCTTGCGCTGGCATCGCCCCCAATATTATTTTGAGTGCTGTTGAGATAGCCGCCCACTATTCCGATATTTGGTTTTTGCGAATAGAGCAGGCTTGAAAACGTACAAAAAAGAAAGATTGCCAGAGTGTTGCGGTGTAAAAATTTCATATTTATTGCGATTTTTTTATTGTTTTTAACGAGCTGCCGAAAAAAATGGTCATTCACAATCACCGTTGCAGTCCTCTGCCGTATCATAATCTGATTGTGTGATAAAATGTTGGTTATTGTCATCACCGTCCAAAATACTTGCCTCAGCTGTATTGAACACACTTTCCCTTGTATAGATCTTGACCCTCTTATTGTCAAAAACAATTCTAACTGAATCGACGCCAAAGCTCGAATAAAACCGCTGTCCTGTATTATCGTCCAATCCGGTAATTCTAACGACCTTAAACTCAGAATTCGAATCAATTGATATTGGGGCCGCCCTGCCATAGTCTGTATCTACTGGTCTAACAAACCCCATTATTTTTACGGGCATATCGGTCTTGTTGAACATGGTATATTCGATATCATCACTTGCAAGGTCTACACAGCCGTTTGATGCAAAAAGCAATATAATTACTAAACCTAGTTTATTCATGATCTTGCAATTTATCTATATTCCCTGAACAAATAATCGAGCTCGGCCCCCTCTGTTGAGTTGGTATATTTATCTCTGATGCGCTTGCGCCACTCCCACCATGAACCCGCTTTGGGCAGGGCGTTTTCCAATTGACCTAGGGTATAGCCAGAAACTCTGTCGTTCGGGAAAGTTGTATCTGTAACGCCTTGGTTGAAATCGTCCATCATATCAATGACAATGGGCGTATAGCCTTTACTTTCCGTTTGGATGATTCGCAATGTTTGCCATTGCAAATTTCCTTCATGCGGGAAAAGATTTGCACCAACAATTGTTTCAGGGTATACCCTATTCGTAATTGCATGCTCAACCCCAACGGCCCAACTTTCGGGCAGAAAAGGATCGTCGTTCAGCGCCTCGATTATGTACTGTGTAGTGCTGTACCCAATCTCCCAATGGCTTACGTGCGCCAGTTCATGAATGGTGGTCGCAAAAATCTGTCGGCTGTCACGTGCATTGCCATTTCCATCATGCGAATAAACCCCTACCGGTGCCGACCATATAATATTGTTCCAGGTCCAGTAATGATCCGGAAACCATCGGTTGTCTTTGTATTTACCAGCAATGTGCAACCTTTTTTCAAAAATCGATTTTTTATAAGGTCTGCGTATGCCATAACGGCCGTTGTTGTAAAAGTACTCCATAGCACCTCGGTGTATACTGGCCCAATGCCAATTTGAGGGAGTCCATGCCCGGCGTATGGTCAAGTTCCAGTTATTACCCCTTCTCAGCTCAACAAAATTGTACCATGCCTGCCCGTAAGAGCCCACTCGAATGTCCCAATCTGCCCTTTCCCATTTTATGGCCACCTTCACCTTTTTGCTCCTAAATTTACGTGCCCTGAAATAACCCCTTGCATCGGTAAATTTCGTACTCCATTTAAACCATCGCTTCACAACGACCTGTACTCCTTGCAATGGTAGTGTTCGCGATGGGTTGGTGGTATTGTCTTCGTAATTGATAGTGCCATCGGGATACCATTTTCTTCTTGCTGAAAGACCATCTCCTTTTTCAGTGTTACCGTACCCATTGCCTGTAATACGTAGTGCCTCATCTTCCAGGGTCTGCCATTCTTTTAATGTAAGGCCGTTTTTTACTTTTGCCGTTTCATCTTCGGGGTCTTGGTCCAAGAAAAGTTCTGCCAAGATCTCATGATCTGTTTTTTTGAGATCATAGTCTACCGGCACTACGGTATATTGCCAACTAATTTTATCCGTAGGAATATTGGCGTCGTGGAACACTGGGCCATCACCTCCGGGAAATTCATAATCCAATGGCATATCGAAGAGTGTAAGGCCGTCATCTTCTTGAAGCCTTGCTTTCTCAAAATCATTTTCGGGTAAAAAACGCACATAATAATGGGTGGTTTTAATTGCTTCACCCACTTTCTTTCCTTGGAGAAAAGAGGACGACTTTTTTCTTATATTACTCAGAGCAGTCTTCATGTTCTCAACCGTGTAGGGGTTTTCAAGTTTTGTGCCTTGGCTGAAAAAATCTATTGCTGGTGAGTTTTCCGTTTCCTGCGATATTTCACTTTGTTTTGAGGTAGTAGTAGTGACTTCAAGTTCTTTTTCACATGAGAGTAATACGAGAATCACTGGTAGAAACGTTTTTGCTTTTCTTAAAAAAGAAGGAGAGTTGCGGGGGGGGGTATAAAGTTGATCATAATAATGTGAAGTTAAAGGTTTTGATAAAAGTAAGAAAAAATCCCTAAACCGTACGAATAAAAATAAACAGACTGTATTCAGTAATACCGAAGAGGCATTGCCTAACGATAAAACCAAGGCCATAAATTCGAGAGCCTTTCTTTCCATCACAAATTATGCTATCTTTACATTTAAGTTTAATATGAACCTTTTTTGGCATAAAACATTCGTTTTTGCCAAACCAAGATATAAAATATGGGTTGTAGCAGTTGTTCGACCGGTAAGGACGGGCAGCCACGCGGGTGCAAGAACAACGGCACCTGTGGTACCGATGGTTGTAATAAATTAACGGTCTTTGATTGGCTTTCCAATATGTCGCTTCCGAATGGTGAAAAACCGTTTGAATGTGTTGAGGTGCGATTTAAAAACAGTAGAAAAGATTTTTTTAGAAATACAGAGAACCTTTCCTTCTCCATTGGTGATATTGTGGCCACTCAGGCCCAATCAGGCCATGATATTGGTATGGTCACACTTACCGGAGAATTGGTAAAAGTTCAGATGAAGCGCAAGAAGGTTGACCATAAGGATCCTGAACTGTTAAAAATATATCGGAAAGCATCGCAAAAAGATGTTGATATTTGGCAGAAATGCAGGGATCGTGAAGAAGAGATCAAAAAACGCGCCCGTGAGATCGCCATTATCTTAAAACTTCAGATGAAGATTTCAGATGTTGAATTTCAAGGCGACGGATCAAAGGCCACTTTTTATTATACCGCGGAGGAGCGTGTTGATTTTCGGCAGTTGATAAAAGACATGGCGAAAGCCTTCGGTATTCGTATTGATATGCGACAGATAGGCTACCGCGAAGAAGCCCAACGCTTAGGTGGCATAGGGTCTTGCGGAAGAGAGCTTTGCTGCTCAACTTGGTTGACCGATTTCAGATCAGTAAGCACTTCGGCCGCCCGTTACCAACAGCTTTCACTAAACCCCCAAAAACTTGCTGGCCAGTGTGGTAAACTAAAATGCTGTTTGAATTATGAGCTGGATGTTTATTTGGATGCCTTAAAGGATTT
>JAJRSY010000241.1 GCA_024278565.1 Bacteroidota bacterium | reverse complement strand
TTTTTATAGCTTCTACCCCAATTCAGGGACGGATATGGTAATGGAGAGCGGTTCTGGAGAGAAAAAGAAGTTGGGAAGTTTGAAATGGTTTAGGGGGTTAAGAGGACCGGTTACCAAACCTTTTAAACCGATAAACAAAAAAAGGTGTTTTTGGTTAAAGCCCGACCGAATGGCAGACTCCCCCCCTCTTGTCATTCCGAGGCACGAGCCCGCCTGCCGGACGGGCAGGGAATCTCTGCACATACTTGTTCGGGTCCCATTTTGGAATTGATGGCCGATTCCTGTATTGGCAAGAAGGCCCCTGTTTGCAGTTCAATACAGGTGAAAGGTAGTGTCAACACTCTCAAGGGATTCCTCACTTCGCCTGCCGGCAGGCAGGTTCGGAATGACAAAGGGGGAGGAGAAAGCACTTCGGGTGAATAGTTGCCAAAAATGTTGTTTTTGACGTTAACCACCTCAAATATAGTACTTTACATCTATTTTTTCCATCTCCTGATGAATTTTTTGGGTTAATATGGCTAAAAGAAATTGTAAAGAGTGCCTGAACCCAAGTTGGATGAAGAACGACTTCAACAAATACAGAAATCGTGTGATGTTGGTCAGATGGTGAAATTATATTGAGTTACCAATGAAAGGATAATGGTCAACCACAAAACACAAATTTGTACAGTAGTACCAAATTAATTTGGAGGATTGAACTTCACATTTGACCAAGTGCAGTTTTCCCAAGTCACATCAAAACGACTATAGGGTGCATATTGTTGTTTGGCTTCGGCTACAAGCTTATTGCCATTATTGAATTTACAGTTTTTAAACAAAATATCCTCAGTGGGGTAGTAGGTGACGGCCACCGAATCAAAATCAGAAAAATCACAGTTTACAAAGGTATTTCTTTTTGCCCAAGCATTGAAATTCGTGCCCCCGCCTACATTGAGAATCCGGTTGGTGTTTCTAACGGTAATATTCTCAAAGGTATTGTCATAGCCCATACTTACTTCATCCCTATCGCCCCCAGAACCCACATAGCCATCATCGTAATCTGCCCAACTGATCGCTCTCCAGGTATCTTGAATATAGACATTTTTTATGAGGTTGTTGTTTGCGCCATTAAAGATTACCAGCACGGCGTGCCAATTACTTGTAGTTGTATCCACTCCATATATAAAACAATCCTGAATGGTATTGTAGCGTACCCCGGAAAAATTAAGTTCAAAACTGGTTCTTCTGGCGGTGCAGTTTTTAAAAGTATTGTTCTCCGCCAAATCTTTCATATCAAAGCCATGGCCTCCATGTTTCAAGTTCAGTGCTCGTTCGGCATAGCTATTCTCAATTATCGTATTATTGGTTCCACCGGTCAATAGGAAGTAATAATCGGTCGGATTTTTTGGGTTGTCCGCAAAAACCTGACAATAGTTGACCCTTGAGTAATCAGCGTCGTATAGTTTTATAGCCTCGGCCGTAGCGTTCAGTACAAAGGAACTCTCTAGCAGGCAATTATTACCTTTGATCTGTATACCAAAACCGTCATAGGCATCGTAATTGGACTGGCTGCCGAAGTCAATGGCAATGATATTTCTTAAAACAAGGTTTGTGCCCGTTGCGAGCAAACCAATTCTATATTTTGTGATTTGAAAATTCTCTATTTCCACAAAATTTTCCTGTATTAAAATACCGGTACCGCCCTGGGTTGATTTTATTAATGGCATTTTACCGGGATCTAGTTGGTCGCCATAGGAGAAGGTCGACCCCTCATTACTGACCAGATCACCTGGGGTATTGGTGTAGCCGATAAACCGAATGGGCTTGTCTGCTGTGCCGGAATTGTCGGCCACCAGTTCTTTGCTGCCGTAATCCCCGGCTTTGATGTATACGATATCTCCGGCGACCGCCTTGTCAAAGGCATATTCAATACTCCATGCGGTAGCCTCAGAAAGTCCGTCATTTAATGCTTTACCACTGGTGGTCACATAATAACCGGCTTGGGACCGTGTTTCATTTTTCGGTTGTGGATCTTCCTCCTTTGGTTCTTCTTCCCCTTCTTGTACAATTTCAGGAGAGCCTTCGGGCGCTTTATAGGTTATTATCAAAAGTGGTCCCTTATTGGTCGGGTGCTCTTTAGAGGCAAAGGCCAGATCGTTGCCTGTACTGTGGGTCATTATGAGGGTGGTCAGTTCAGATTGAAGTTCCGTTGTGCTCAGTGCCACTTTTTCAGGAGTTCCTACTTTATAGGTTTTGTTCATGCTTCCCAATTTTACATCAAGGCCTGGGGCATTGTTCTCGGTCAGGTTTTTTTCTGTCCACTCGTTTGAATTGCCCTTGTTAATATCAATAGTACCATCCCCTTCATCACTATCTATAGAAAATTGCAACACTGCATCGGTAATAGGACCGTTTACCTTACTGAGGTCGAACATAAGGTAGCTGGTGCGATAATCTTCTTCTAATCGTATGATCGATCGGTCATGGCCTTGGGCATTTTGAAGGTAGGCATCGTTGGTTGGTGAGAATGCGAATGTTCGAACTACAAAACCTTCCTCATCTGCCGGTTTGTCCAAAGTCGAATTTTCACCTTCAATCGAGACCACAGGTTCGTTCAGCACAGAATCCAATAACAGATCGGTATCCTTACTACAAGAAAACAAAACGGAAAAGACAATAAAAAACATAGTCATTTGAACGACTTTTAGAGGGGTGGTTTTCATAAGTAGGCAAAAAAATTAAGAGTACTATTAAGATTTGGGTAAAATAGTGCAATCTATCGATTAAGGGCAAATATCATCGACAAACAGCATGGTTAGTGTGCAGTTTGAAATTTTATACGATTCATATTTCATGTTTGGACGTTTAATAGCACATTTATTCGATGAAATATACTTTTCATTAACATATCTATCTGCTTAATCAAGTAATTCAAAAATTTTGATCGAAAATAGTGTGTATAGAACTCGTTCAAACCAAAAATGTTGTGAACTGATCATTTTTATAGATGAATTACCTGATTTACGTCATAAAATCGTTGAAAGGGTCTTTTTGTGGGGTAAAATAGAACTAATTGAGCGGGAATGTCGATATTGATAAGAAGATCCACCACGTAGTTAAAGACAGGTGGAAGGCAGCTTAGGCATCTATAGAGGGATTCCTCACTTCGCCTGCCTGCCAGCAGGCAGGTTCGGAATGACAAAAGGGCTGGTCTCTTAGAAAACAGTTACAAGGTAAAAAATCACAGTCTACCGTCTACCCGTTCTTTAAGTATACTCTTTACATCGTATAGAACACCATTTTTGCTAAGCATCTTCCGAAGGTTTAGGTCTAAAAATTCGTTATGGGAAACTGTTAGTATGATGGCGTCATACATTTCATTAGGCAGTTTGTCAGTAGTGGCCAATTGATACTCGTGCAATACTTCAGTTGGAGATGCCCAAGGGTCGTAGATAGATACTTCAGCTCCAAAACTTTTTAATCCGTTTATTACATCTACAGCCTTGGTATTTCTTACATCTGGACAGTTTTCTTTAAAGGTGATGCCCAAAATTAGAACCTTCGCACCCTTTACCCGAATATCATGCTTGAGCATGAGTTTGATTACCTCAGAAGAAACATACTGCCCCATGCCATCGTTCATGCGCCTGCCTTCGAGAATAATACCTGGGTGATACCCGAACTCCTGGGCTTTTTGTGCCAAATAATAGGGGTCTACACCAATACAATGCCCCCCTACCAAACCAGGTTTAAAAGGCAAGAAATTCCATTTGGTTCCCGCGGCCTTTAAAACTTCATGGGTGTCAATATCCATTAGGTTGAAGATTTTTGCCAACTCGTTGACAAAGGCAATGTTAATATCGCGTTGTGAGTTTTCAATTACTTTTGAGGCCTCAGCTACTTTTATACTGGGTGCCAAATATGTGCCCGCAGTTATTACAGAGGCATAAAGCGCATCTACTTTTTTGCCAATTTCAGGGGTGGATCCTGACGTTACTTTTAGAATTTTATCGACGGTATGTTTTTTGTCACCTGGGTTGATTCTTTCAGGAGAATAGCCTGCAAAAAAATCTTTGTTGAATGTAAGACCACTTACTTTTTCCAATACAGGAATGCACTCATCTTCGGTCACCCCAGGATATACAGTAGACTCGTAGATGACGATATCACCTTTCTTTAAAACCTCGCCCACAGTCTCACTTGATTTGTACAATGGGGTCAGGTCAGGTCTATTGTTTCTATCAACCGGGGTCGGTACAGTAATGATATAATAGTTACACGCTTTAAGATCAGTTGAATTATGGGTGCAAAACAACCCAATCTCACCAGAAGGTTGTTTTTTTGCGACTTTTTTTAATGAGGCCCGGCTGACTTCATTTGTGTTATCAATATCAGATTGCAGCTCTAATACACGATTTGTATTGATATCAAAACCTACTACAGGATATTCGGAGGCAAACAAATGTGCTAGGGGTAGGCCTACGTACCCCAGACCGATGATTCCTATTTTGATGTTGTTCATACTTTTTTAAGACAAATCAATGAAAATTTAGAGTTGTTCGATTCTAACTAGTAGTGGCTTCAATTACGTTATAATGATCTTTGTACCACAAAACAAAGGCCTTTACCCCCTCCTCAAGAGTGGTGTTCGGTTTATACCCATAATCTAAAAATAGACCATCAACCTTTGCCCATGTTTTTTCAAGATCTCCGGCTTGTAGGGGCAACATATTTTTAATTGCTTTTTTGTTGAGGTTTATTTCAATCTCTTTGATGAAATCAAGTAATTTTATTGAACTGTTATTTCCAATATTGTAAATCTTATACAATTCATTCGACTCTTTTCTGCTTTCAAGATTATCTTTGATAACCCGTAAAACCCCCTCTGCAATATCATCAACATAAGTAAAATCACGTTCCATGTTTCCCTCATTGAATACATCAATAGGGCGGTCGTTTATAATAGCATCTGTAAAAAGAAATAGGGCCATATCAGGCCTGCCCCATGGTCCGTAGACTGTAAAAAAGCGAAGACCTGTTGTAGGAATTTTGAAGAGATGACTATACGTATGTGCCATTAGTTCGTTACTCTTTTTGGTTGCTGCGTAAAGGCTTATGGGATGGTCAACATTATCCTCAACCGCAAAGGGCACTTTTTTATTGGATCCATAAACGCTAGAGCTGCTGGCATATACTAAATGCTTGATTTGATTGTGTCGGCAACATTCCAATAAATTGAGAAAGCCAACTACATTACTGTCAATGTATGTATTGGGTTCTTCAAGGCTGTACCGCACCCCAGCTTGGGCAGCTAGATTACAAACAACATCAAATTTTTCTTTTTGAAAGAGTAGGGGAAGGGCTTCACGATCTTCTAGATCCATACGAAAAAAAGAAAACCGGCTCTCGAACAGACTTCCTTCCGACCTGCCCGGCCGGCCGGCCGGTTTGTCAAGGAATTTTTCGGCATCCCCTTTTTTAATGCCCAGTTGTTCTAGGCGACTGTATTTTAGGTTTATATCATAATAGTCATTGATATTGTCCATGCCAACGACCGTAAAACCTTTTGTTAATAGAATTTTGCACACATGGTAACCTATAAAGCCAGCAACACCGGTTACCAATATTTTCATGACTGTCCTATCTTATAATATTCGAAGCCAAAGTTATCCATCTTTTCTTTATCCAACAAACGTCTTCCGTCAAATACGAATGCCGGCTTCAGCATTTTATCATAAATAGTTGCCCAATCGTAGTCTTTAAATTCATCCCACTCGGTTAGAATGGCAATGGCATGGGCATCTTTGGCTGCTTCCATTGGATCTTTTACTACCTTGAGCAAACGTCTATTTTCTTCTGGCGATCTGGTACCTAAATAATCAAGATCGGCATAAATCTGCTTTTCGGGCACCTTAGGGTCGTATACCACGATTTCCGCTCTTTCGTCCAACAAGGTATCGGCTACATAAATGGCCGCTGACTCTCTGGTATCATTGGTATTTTTTTTAAAGGCCCATCCGTAGAAAACAATCTTTTTTCCTGACACAGTATTGTAAAGGGTAGTGATGATGTTCTCGGCAAAACGTCTTTTTTGGTAATCGTTCATGATGATCACCTGCTCCCAATAATCGGCGACTTCATGAAGACCGTAGCTACCTGCTATGTATACGAGGTTCAAAATATCTTTTTGAAAGCATGAACCACCGAACCCCACAGAGGAATTCAAAAATTTAGATCCTATTCTACTATCAAAGCCAATGGCTCTGGAAACTTCCGCCACATTTGCATCGGTTTTTTCGCAAAGTGCTGAAATCGAATTTATCGAAGATACCCGCTGCGCCAAAAAAGCGTTTGCCACTAATTTTGACAGTTCTGACGACCAGACATTGGTCTGTAGAATTCTATCCTTGGGAAGCCAACGTTCGTATATGCTGCTCAGTGCATCTTTGGCAATTTGGCCTTCGGGAGTTTCTGCTCCGCCTATCAACACCCTATCTGCATTTAGAAGATCATCGATTGCCGTCCCCTCTGCCAAAAATTCAGGATTCGAAAGAATTTCAAAATCCACCCCATTGCCCGTATTGTCCAAGATGCTTTTTATGGCACTTGCGGTTCGTACGGGCAAGGTTGATTTTTCAACCACAATTTTATGGTCTTTGGCTACTTTGGCAATATTCCGTGCACAGAGTTCAATGAACTTCAGATCTGCCGCCTGCCCTTTACCTTTTCCGTAGGTTTTTGTAGGCGTGTTTACCGAGATGAAAATGATTTGGGCCTCATCTATGGCTTTGTCCACTTCTGTGGAAAAGAACAAGTTTTTACCTCTTGTATCCCTCACTAATTCTTTCAAACCGGGCTCGTAAATAGGAAGCTTGTCTAAATCAGAATCGTTCCATTGGTCAATTCTTTCTTGGTTTATATCGACTACCGTTACCTTTATTTCAGGGCATTGGCTTGCGATGACCGTCATTGTGGGGCCGCCTACATAGCCAGCGCCGATACAGCATATATTCGTTATTTTCATAGTATGGGTTTACTGAAAAAAAATAAGTTGCTAAGTTGCAAAGTTTACAAAATAACTCGAGAATAAAATAAATATTGTCGATAAAAGGACTAATTTCCTGTTTGATGCGTATATTAATAATGTAAGTACAGCTCTGAGCCAGTCTGTCAGTTTGCAGGTTAAGTGGAAGATTTAAATCAGTTTAAAACAAAAGAGCGAATCCCCGCCTGCCGGACCTTGCCTGTCGGCTAGGCAGGCGGGCAGGAATACTATAAATGCGAGAATAGAATAATTCTAATCGATAGTATGTTTTTATTTATTATTCAAGCATTCAAGCGTTATGTCATTTTCACACTTGCCCGTCCGGCAGGCGGTTTTTTTTAAGATGGTCATTACTAAAAATATAATTTTAGCCCCACACGAATAGTAATAGTACCATAGTATAAATCGTTTTTCTTTTGAGATGGTCGAAAACCGCTCTTTTGACCGATAAATTTTAAGTTTTAAACGAAAATTGGGCGTATTCTTGAGGTAAGAAGAAAACTATGGTTATTTTTGATTTCCGAATGAACTTAACTAAACGATTTTAAAAGTGGAGGCGCAAACTAAAATCTGGCTTTCCTCGCCCCATATGGGAAGCAACGAACAAAACTATGTCGATGAGGCATTTAAGACCAATTGGGTAGCCCCTTTAGGACCTAATGTCGACCTTTTTGAAGAATCCATAGAAAATCATATAGGTGATGATGTGCATGTGGCGGCCTTGAGTACAGGTACGGCAGCAATACACTTGGCATTGGAACTATTGGGTGTTTCGCATGGTGATGAGGTCATCTGTCAGAGTTTTACCTTTTCAGCATCTGCAAACCCGATTATGTATTTGGGAGCCACCCCCGTTTTTGTAGATAGCGAGCGAGACACTTGGAATATTTCGCCAGAGCTTCTGGAAAAAGCTATTTCCGATAGAATTTCAAATGGAAAAAAACCCAAGGCGATTATTGCCGTACATTTGTATGGAATGCCTTATAAAATTACTGAAGTCAAAGAAATTGCCTTAAAATATGATATTCCCATAGTAGAAGATAGCGCCGAGGCACTCGGCAGTACTTATAATAATGCCAACTGCGGCAGTTTTGGTGATATCGGAATCTTATCGTTTAACGGTAATAAAATAATTACCACCTCAGGAGGTGGTGCCTTGGTTACCAAAAACCTTAATTTTAAGAATAAAGCCATATTTCTGGCCACTCAGGCCAGGGACGATGCGCCCCACTATCTGCATTCGCACGTGGGCTACAATTATAGAATGAGCAATGTACTTGCCGGCATTGGGCGCGGACAAATGGAAGTGCTTGATGATCGGGTGGCAGCAAGAAGGAGCAATTTCGAATTTTACAAGTCCCGTTTGGCGCATTTTCCCGAAATTGAATTTTTGAATGAGCCGAGCGGTTTTTTCTCCAATAGGTGGCTTACATGTATTTTGACCCCTTCATATGAAAAGAGGGAAAGAATACGCTATGCACTTTTAGCCGATGAGGTTGAATCAAGACCTCTGTGGAAACCAATGCACCAACAGCCTGTGTTTAAAGATTACCCGAATTATTCAGATGGCACCTCAGCCGATTTGTTCGATCGAGGGCTTTGTTTGCCAAGTGGTTCGAACTTGACGACTGAAGATCTTGAACGAATAGTAGGTTTAATCAGTAAAGAACTTACCAAATGATAAAGAGTTATCTAGTAAGCAACGCGCACCGTTATGCCTCAAAGTGGTTGGTATTGGCGATTGATGTTTTTCTGATATCAATATCGTTTGTATCGGCATACATCATCAGGTTTAATTTGACCTTTGATTTTGATAGTGATAAATTGTTTATTCAACTGCCCGTTGTTGCTTTCGTTTCAGCTATATCTTTCTTATATACCGAATCATATAAAGGAGTGGTAAGGCATACCGGGATACGGGACGTATACAATATTTTCAATGCGATATGCCTGTCGAGTATCTTATTGATATTCTTTCTGCTTTTGAACAGGCAGTTTGTTATGATGGATGGTTTCTCGATTCCCTTGGGCATAATAGTAATACACAGCTTATTGGGTTTTATAGCCCTTATTGCAGCGCGCTATGTTTTCAAGAATATGTTCTTTAATCTGGTCAAGAAATTCAAGTCAAGCAAAAATGTATTGATCTACGGTGCTGGTGAGGCGGGCATACTAACCTATAATGCGCTCACCGACCAAACCAGTAGTGATATACGGGTGATGGCGTATTTAGATGATGACCCAAAGAAAGTAGGTAAGATAATCAACGGGGTAATGGTTTTGGGCAAAGATACCCTATCTGAATATTTTTTGAGCTCAAAAGACATCTCAGAGATAATTGTATCGATCAACAATGTTGAAGGTGAAAAACTTAGGGAACTGGTCGAAAGCTTGGTAGAGTACCCAGTTAAGGTAAAGATAGTACCGCCCGTTGATAGTTGGATAGATGGGGAGTTGAAAGTATCACAGATAAAACAAGTTCAGATAGAAGATCTGCTAGATCGTGCGCCCATTGATATCAAAAAATCAAAGGTATCGGAACAGTTGAAGAACCAAGTAATTTTGGTTACTGGTGGTGCCGGTTCAATTGGTAGTGAGATTGTTAGGCAGATTTCCAATTACGATTATAAATCGCTCATCATTATTGATCAGGCAGAATCAGCTCTTTATGATTTACAGCAAGAACTGAAACAGAATGGCTTTTATAATTTTGTGCCCATTGTTGGTGATATCAGGGATAAGAACCGAATGAACTCCTTCTTTCAAGAACACAAACCAACCATGGTCTTCCATGCCGCCGCCTATAAGCACGTGCCTTTAATGGAGTATAACTACTATGAAGCGATTAAAATCAATGTGGCTGGCACAAAAACCATTGTTGACCTGTCGTTGAACCATAATGTAAATAAGTTTGTTTTTGTTTCTACCGATAAGGCGGTAAACCCCACAAATGTTATGGGGGCGACCAAGCGTATTGCAGAAATGTACATCAGTAGTATGCAACAAGAGAACAAAACCAAATTTATCACGACCAGATTCGGTAATGTACTGGGCTCCAATGGGTCTGTGATTCCGTTATTTAGAAAACAGATTGAAAACGGGGGTCCTTTGACCATTACCCATAAAGACATTACACGCTATTTCATGACGATACCAGAGGCATCGCAACTGGTTCTCGAAGCAGCGATAATGGGAGAAGGTGGAGAGATTTTTATTTTTGATATGGGCAAATCGATAAAAATATTCGACTTGGCCAAGAACATGGTCAAACTTTCTGGCTTGAAATACCCTGAAGATATTGATATTCAGATTACAGGCTTGCGCCCTGGTGAAAAACTCTATGAAGAATTGCTGGCCAATGGTGAGAATACTTTGCCCACCTATCATAAGAAGATAATGATCGGCAAGGTGAAAGAACTCGATTATGCATTGGTCAAGTCAAAAATTGATGAGCTTTGTGTGTCCAACATGTTCTTTAATGACAATACCATGGCACTTATGAAAGAAATCGTACCTGAATATGTTTCTAATAATTCTAAATTCAGCAAACTTGATGGTAAAAATAAAGCAGCTACAGTCGATAAGAAAAAAAAGAAAATTTTCCAATCATAATTTTTTACTAATTTCGCATCAAAAATCATACGTAATATGTCTATAAAAATGAGTCGTTTTGGGTTAGTCCTATCTTTTTTGCTGGTTGCTGCCCTGCTGCTATCTTCGTGTGCATCTAGACAAGATGTAGTATACTTTCAAAATACCGGCAGCTTCGAGACCTTGGTGGATAAGAACAGTTTCACCCCCAAGTTCAAAGTTGATGACTTGTTGAACATACATATCTCTACCTTAAACCCTGAAGCCAGTGCGGCGTTCAATTTGTTCAGGGGGGCTTAGGAAGGTGGAATCATGCCCGAACAGGTTGATTATTTGATCGATAAGGAAGGGGAAATAGATTTTCCGGTAATCGGGAAGATTAAGATTTCAGGCCTGTCCTCAGAGGAGGTAAGGAACTTGTTACGTGAAAAACTTGCAGATTATTTAAAGAATCCAATAATCAATATACGTTTGCAAAATTTTACGGTAACCGTTCTGGGCGAGGTGAACAGACCAGGTACGTATCCTGTCAACGGTGAGCGAATTACTATTTTAGAGGCCTTGGGCCTTGCCAGTGACTTGACGGTAAAGGGTGTGCGTACAAACGTAATGGTCATTCGTGATTTTGATGGCACCAAGGTTTATACAAGAATAGATTTGACCCAAAAGGAGGCCTTGAGCTCACCCGTGTACTATTTGACCCAAAATGATGTGGTATACGTAGAGCCTAACCAATCGGCAATAACAGCTTCTAGCTTGGACAACAGAGCCACCATTGCTATCTCTATAGCTTCGGTTCTTATCACTTCTACAGTGTTAATACTTGTTAATCAACCTAGAAAATAGATCGATTCAACTAAACCACCATCGGCTAAAGACCGATGGGTTTGATTTCGCCCCCGTCAGGCCTGCCTGCCGTAGGCAGGTAAAGGCGAGGGATTTAACCCCAGAATGAGACATTAATATATTCAAAATGGATTATAGTACCCAAGACCCAACGAGCGAAAATATTGACTTAAAAGATATTATTTCGGGCTATACCAAGCATTGGAAATGGTTTGCCCTTTCCACATTAGTGGCATTGCTGATGGCCTATGTTTTTATTAGATATGCTACGCCCCAGTATGCGGCAGCGGCCAAAATTCAAATTATGGACGAGAAAAACGCTGCGGGCGGTCTAGATCTGTTTAAGGATTTGGATATGCTAGGTGGTGGAAAAAACCTGGTTATGGATGAAATCGAACTGATAGGGTCAAGATCGAATTTTATTGATGTGGTAAGAGAATTGAAGCTAAATACCAAAATATGGGTATTGGGCAATGTTATCAGTACCGAACTCTATATCGACCCACCCATTAATTTGAATTTTATAGCCCAAGATTCGACACTGTACAATGCCAAGTATGATTTTTTCATCACCTTGTCCTCATCAACCACATTTGGGTATAGTGAGGAGGAAGATAAACCGGTCAAGGTGTACTCTTTCGGCAAAAATATAACTACCCCTATTGGTGATATTGTAATCACCCCAAATCTGGGCAGTTTAGAAAGGTTCAAAGATAGGAAGCTTAAAGTATCGGTAAGACCTATAGATGAAGTAGGCTTGGCGTATAAAGGAAAGATACTTATCAGTAACACCGATGATAAATCAAATATTGTCGATATCCATTTAGAGGATCCCATTGAAGAAAAAGCGATTCATATTGTAAATAGTCTTATCCGTATTTATAACGAAAATGCCATTGAAGACAAGCAGATCATTGCAGATCGTACTTCGAAATTCATCAATGACCGAATTGCTGATATTGCGGGTAATCTGTCAACGGTAGATCAGTCCGCCCAAGATTTTAAGACCGAAAAAGGAGTTACCGATATAGCGGCAGAGACCAATATCAATCTAAGTGTAGGGGCGGCGAACCAACAAGAATTGGCGGCTGCAAGAAATCAGTTGAACATGGCGGCATCGATGAGCGGTTTGGTGGATCAGCAAAGCGGGTATGAGGTATTGCCTGCCAATGTAGGAGGACCTGCCATATCCAGTACGGTTGCGCAGTACAATCAATTGGTACTTGAAAGAAAACGCTTGTTGAAAAGTTCGAACGAGAAGAACCCCATTATTGTAAATTTGGACCAACAGATCAATGGCCTAAAGCGAAGTCTCTCCTCAAGTCTGAAAAGTACGGTCAATAATTTGGGAATGACCGTAAATTCATTAAGCGGACAGCAGTCACGGTTTAATTCCAAAATATACTCTTCGCCTAAAAACGAACGGGCATTACGTGATATTACCAGAAAACAACAAACCACAGAGGAGCTGTATTTGTACCTGCTGACCAAAAGGGAAGAATCGCAGATAGCGGTAGCCTCGCAATCGCCCAAATCAAAAACCATTGACGATGCGTATAGTGTCAGCAGGTTACCGGTATCGCCAAAAAAAAATGTAATTTATTTGGCATCGTTGATATTTGGGTTGTTGGTGCCTTTTTCGGTATTATATACCAAGGATCTGCTCGATACTAAGATCCACAATATGAACAGTCTTGAGAAATTGACTTCCAATACTCCTGTTTTAGGGGAAATACCCAGGCTTGCCAAGAAAGAGGAAAAACTAGTTATAAAAGAAGATCGCTCGGTCTTGGCAGAATCGCTGAGGATTATAAGGACGAACCTAGATTATTTGATTAAAACAAAGGTATCCAAAAACGGTAAGAACAATGTTGTTTTTGTAACCTCAAGCGTGCCGGGAGAGGGGAAAACTTTTTTGTCGACCAACCTCGCAATGATTTTGGCGAGTACAAATAAAAAGGTGCTTTTGGTGGGTGCTGATATTCGAAACCCTAAATTATATACCTTCTTTGGTGGTGGTAATGTAGATAAGTTGTCAAAGCCCAGCAGAAACAAAGATGCGGGTCTTACCGAATATTTGTACGACAACACCTTGAATATCAAAGATATAATCAATCCTATGCTCGTTCATCACAATACAATTGATGTGGTGTATTCGGGTAGGATACCCCCAAATCCGGCTGAGCTTTTAATGAGCAATCGCATCAAGGAACTTTTTGATGAGGTCTCAGAGCGGTATGATTATGTTATTGTTGATACGGCCCCACTGATGGTGGTGACCGATACCTTGTTGATAAGTCAATACGCTGATCACCTTATTTATGTTACCAGGGCAGGGGTCACCGAAAATAAGGCCATAGGATATCCGTTAAAACTTCAAGAGGAGGGAAAGATAAAAGGACTTTGTTTTGTGGTCAATGATGTTAAGGATGCCAATTTAGGCTATGGAGGGCAGTATGGATACGGGTATGGAAAATCACAAAAAAAATGGTGGAAATTTTAGTATTCCCCTATCGAGGAACAACGAATTATGAAAACCTTGAAAGCAATTTCAAGGTTTTTTTGTACTGTTGTGTTGCCCCGAACTCAATAAATCGCAAAAATAATTTTCACAATCAATTCACCTTAAACTAATTATGTGATTAAGAATATCGGTTAATACCAACCAAATGCATAATTGTATTTCTTTTGCTACAGGTTGCCGTTCTAATTCCAACTGACAGGTCGAGCGCAGTCGAAACCTTTTTTGCACATGTTACTGATTAACGACCCATGGTTGTTTCAAATAGAAAAAAGTCGATGTTGTTAGGATAAAATAGTGGATGCCATGTTTGATAATGGTGTGGTTTGTTATTATATGGTTTTGGTGAAATAAATGCAGACTCCTGTCGTTAGTGGTTTTAGAGCCTGTTTTGAAATTAGTCATTTAAAATTGTTAAGCACGATCCTTACCATTGACAGTTGGGTGAAGGCTACACTTGAGTCGGTCAATCTTTCATAATCTTTGGGAGTCCTTCTCTGAAAGGAGATCCAAGCGAATGTCCGTTCCACTATCCATCTTTTGGGCAGTACCTTGAACTTTCCCGTTTCGTTCCTTTTGATCACCTCTATCTCC
>JAJRSY010000240.1 GCA_024278565.1 Bacteroidota bacterium | reverse complement strand
GTTAAAACTCATCTGCAATACTATTGATAAACTACTGAAAGAGTATTACCGGTTTCAGCGCCAGATTAACGAGCAAACCCATTCCCGTTTTATGGTTTGGGGAGCGGAGGTAAAACCGGTACAAACAAAAACGAAAAACTATAACGAAAAAGAGGAACTGGACGATTACCGCAACCGCCACAACGCCCCCTATTTTAAACTGAAAATGGTGATGGACTATTGGTGTGCCCTGTGGTTCTGGGATATGCGGCAGGCAGGCGAACTGCCCACCCGCCAACAATACTGGCAGGACATTGCCACCATCCTCGACCTCGATTTGAACAAAGCGGCAACAGCGGTTAAACAACCTGCAAACAATGAGTGGGCTGCACAAAAAAATGTACAGCTCGACATATTCCATCCAGCCGAAACCCAATTAACGGTTCAGGCCACAGCGGAGGAAACCGAAGAAATAACTGAGGGCGAAACAGCCCCCTATGAAGACAAAGAAGACGAAGCCGAAATAAACGTAAACGAAGCCTTTGTACGTTACTCCACCCACCGCGACTTTTTTGATGAAAACCGGCGCATTAAACTGGTGCAGCAACTGGCCGCGCAACACCATTTCTTCCACCCGCAGCTGGAGTTTGTGGAGGTGTTTTGGGAAAGAGGGGGTTTTGATTTGATTGCCGGGAATCCGCCCTGGGTAAAGATTACATTTGAGGAAAAAGATATAATTTCAGAAAAATTCCCTGAAATTTTATTGAATAAAACTACAGCACCACAAGTAAAGTTTTTAAGAACCAATTTTCTTAACAACATTAATTTACAAGAATTATACTTGTCCAATATAATTGAGACTGAGGCATTATCATCATTTATGAATTCGGGCCAAAACTATCCTCTACTCATCGGCCAACAAACTAACCTCTATAAATGTGTGCTGGAAAATGGTTTTAGTTTGTTGAACAAAGAAGGTTTTCTTGGTTTATTGCACCCTGAAGGTGTGTTTGAAGACCCTAAGGGCCAAATTCTTCGCAAGGAGATTTATAAAAGAATAAAATACCATTTTCAGTTTTTAAATGAGTTATTTCTTTTTCAGGATGTTGGGCATAGAATGCTTTTTAGTATAAATATATACAAAGGGCAACAAACTAGTATTGATTTTTTTGCAATAAATAATCTATTTCATCCAAATACAATTGACGGTTGTTTCATCCATGATGGTTCAGGAATATGTGGTGGCTTTAAAATTAAAGACGAGGCAGAAGAAAAATTCGTTTGGAATACCAGGCCACATAAAGATCGGATAATTAATTATACAGAAAAAGAACTGGAACTGTCTGCCGTTCTTTTTGAAAATACAAATGATTCTGAAGGTGTTAAACTGGTCAATATTCAATCTGAAAAAATCATCAAAGCGCTGAAAAGGATATCCGGTTTTGGTTCAAAGGTTGGTGATTATGGGATAATCATTACGGAAGGTTGGCATGAAACAAATTCTGTAAATAGAGAAATAAGAAGGGAAACAAAATACGCTGATATAGATGAATATGAATTCATCTTTAGCGGCCCCCATTTCCATGTAGCCAACCCGCTAAACAAAACACCACGAAGCATTTGTGAAGAAAAAGCGCATTATGATGTTATTGATTTAAATCTGATAGATGAAAATTATTTTTCACGGACTAATTATGTGCCCAATATCCCCATTGATGATTATGTAGCTGCCTTTAAAGGATTTGAAACAGGAAAAGATGAACAAGGAAAACCGATTTACGATAATTGGATTGATTATTTCAAAGTGGCTTTCAGCAAGATGCTCAACACAAGTTCTGAACGTACGCTGCAACCGGCCATCATACCAGAAAAAACATCACATATCAACGGGGTTATTTCGGTTGTTTTCAAAGATGTGATAAATCTTATTGAGTTTTCGGCCTTATCCGCATCCGTTATTTATGATTTTCTGATAAAAACCATCGGCACGGCTAATCTTACCAATTCACGCATTGTATCGTTGCCGCTTGGAATTGACAAAACGTTCCATGACAGTTTGTTCTCAAGGGTATTGCTGTTGAATTGTGTAAACACTTATTATGTATCATTGTGGGAGGATGCTTTTAAGCCATCATTCCGGAAAGATACATGGAGTAAAGAAGACAGTCGCCTGAAAGCATTTGAAAGTTTAACCCAAAAATGGAGCTGGCACACACCCGTCAGAAATGCTTACGCCAGAAGGTGGGCATTAATTGAAATTGATGTAATTTCTGCAATGGCATTAAACCTGTCATTTGATGAGTTGCTAAACATATTCAATATTTCCTTTCCGCTAATGCAACAATATGAAGATGAAACTTTTTATGACCAGGAAGGGAATATCGTTTTTACAGTGAATAAAGGCCTCACCGGCGTAGGCGTTGACAGACCGGTATGGAATACCATCAAACACCTGCAAGCCGGCGAAACCCACGAACACACCATCACCAAAAGCGAACTCTACCACGGCAAAAAAGTCACCTACCACGCCCCCTTCGATAAGTGCGACCGGGTGGAGGATTATAAG
>JAJRSY010000239.1 GCA_024278565.1 Bacteroidota bacterium | reverse complement strand
TTCTTCATTTCCCAAAACAATCCCCCTATGTTTTTTATAAATATCAGGTGCTGTCCTAAACAGTATTATTGATAAACATGGCTGTTTTTTCAATGTTTAAACGGCATTACATAGTTCTATAAGCTAATATTTACATTCTTTAATCCCTTTTTTAGCTTAACTGCTGTCCTAGACCTTTTCTGAAAATATTTATTTAGGACGCTATTGTCTCGACACCTATGAACCCCCGGCTTTTGCAGGATCTGCCCCCCTCCCTCTGGAGGGGTCGGGGGAGGACAGTCCAGTAAAATGGTATTCTATTGAACAGAAAGGAAAATTTGTCGTACACCCAAAGAAAGTAAAAAGATACACTTTGAACATTTTTTCTTATCTTGTGACAGCCTCTTGGATTACTTTACTGATTTTTTTCTTCACCTGTTGGTTTTGATATTAAAAAATAGAGCCTGTTATAGGGTAGACCACTGGGCTTTAACTTGTCCGCCATAGGGGGGCTAGTAGATGTTTTGAGCACAATGCAATAACAAAAACAGTCTCTTAATGAGCCCGTCTTGAGTTTTTGTTTGGAACCGAGAATTGTGGCTTTTGTGCCGTAATGAGTCATTTTTTAGTCGCATAGCCATAGCTACGGGACTCAAAAATGGCAAAATTAGGGTGCAAAATGCATAATTCGCAGGTAAAAGAAAAACTCAAGACGAGCTCAATATAAAAAAAGCATGGCATACGAATTTAAGATAAAATTAGAAGGCAGTAGCAAGCCCCCGATCTGGAGAAAGGTAAAAGTAAACGAAAATATCGGTTTTTTAGATCTTCATACGGTCATTCAGGGGGTATTCGGTTGGACCAATAGCCACCTGTTCGAATTCTCGCCCAAAGGGTGGGGCGGCAGCCCGAGGCTACAGCAAGATTTTGGAAGAGATGATTGGGGTGAAGATGCGTTCAGCGAGCGAGATACCTGGCCCTATGGGGAACGCTATGACGCATCCAAGATCAAATTGGAAGATTATTTCCATAGCCTAAAACAAAAGATAACGTATATCTATGATTTTGGCGATGATTGGTGCCATGCCGTAGAGTTGGTCGATATAACAGACGAGAAACTGTTACGACCCGTATTTGCCGGTAAAGGTCAGGCCCCTGTTGACGATTGCGGGGGCATTTGGGGCTACTACGAGATGGTAGCGGCGATCAACGACCCCAAACACCCTGAACATGAAGATTTTATGGAATGGATGGGCTTTGCAAAAGGACAAAAATGGGATAATAGTGAATTTGACCTGAAAGAAACACAGGAGCGGTTAAGGATCTTTTGGAAGATTAAATAAATAATGCGATTATGGGTAAGACATTAGGTTGTTCTCCTACGGTGGGCAAGTGAACCTAGAAGGGTCTCTCTGAACACATTTAAAAGAAAAAGCGACGTTAGAATTAACCAACGCCGCTTTGAATGTTTTCACAACGGAATAATCCTTATTGTGAATTGCTTTCAGTATTGTAAAGATAAAAAAAGAAATGAATTGGGCAAATGTGGTTTTTTGTAATGGTATGTGTAGAAATGGGTCAGATTATAAAATCATAAAAATTATATGAAGAAAATATTAGGATTGGATTTGGGGACTACCTCAATAGGTTGGGCGTTAGTTGATGAGGCAACAGTGGATAATGAAATATCCAAAATCATAAAATTAGGAGTACGGGTAAATCCTTTAACTGTAGATGAACTGACAGATTTTGAAAAGGGAAGACCCCTTTCTGTAAATGCAGATAGAACGTTGAAACGTGGTGCGCGAAGAAATCTTCAACGTTTTAAGCAAAGACGAAATAACCTAATTGAGATCTTAATAGAGCATCGCATTATTTCAAAAGATACTAGTTTAACGGAAATAGGCAAGAATACTACGCACCAAACACTTTCACTAAGAGCAAAAGCAGCAAGAAAAAAAATTGGGCTAGAGGAGTTGACAAAGGTGTTTTTGACAATCAATAAAAAAAGAGGCTATAAAAGCAGTAGAAAAGCCAAAAATGAAGAAGAGGGCAATTTGATTGACGGAATGGCAATTGCCAAAGAGCTATACGATAACAATCTCACACCGGGCCAATATGTTTACGAGTTGTTTATTCAAGGTAAAAAATATATTCCGGAGTTTTATCGGTCAGATTTGCAGTCCGAATTCGATGCAGTTTGGGGTTTTCAAAAACAATTTTATCCTGATATTTTTTTAGAGACACTTTATAAGGAGTTACTGGGCAAAAATAAATCACAAACTTGGGCAATTTGCGAGAGACCCTTTGGTATTGTCGGCATCAAACAAGAAGGAAAGGCCGATGAAAAACGATTGCAACGGTATCAATGGCGAGTTAAGGGTTTAACAGAACAATTGGAGCTGGAACATCTCGCTATTGTATTACAGGAAATCAACAATAATCTCAACAAGTCAAGCGGGTATTTGGGTGCGATCAGTGACCGCAGCAAAGAGTTGTATTTCAATAAGCAAACTGTAGGTGAAAACTTGTATAACCAACTTCTTAAAAATCCTCATACTTCGCTCAGAAACCAGGTGTTTTACCGCCAAGACTATTTAGATGAATTTGAACAAATCTGGGAAACTCAGGCCAATTCCCATCCTGAATTGACTTCTGCATTAAAGCAGAAAGTAAGGGATGTGATTATTTTTTATCAGCGCAAGTTAAAGTCACAAAAGCATCTGATTTCTAACTGTGAATTTGAAAAATACCATAAGGCCATTCCGAGATCATCACCTCTTTTTCAAGAATTCAAGATTTGGCAAGTCTTGAACAACATTCAATTTAAGAATAAGGCTACTAATGATATTCAAGTTCCGGATAATGATTTAAAACAACTATTGTTTGAAGAGCTAAACCTTAGAGGGAATTTAAAGCCCAATGAAATCATGAAGCTTGTAGGGCTTCCTTCAAAAGAGTGGCGTTTAAACTATAAAGAATCAATAGAGGGTAATCGAACGAACCAAGCCCTATACACTATTTATCAACAAATAGCCGAAAACGAAGGTTATGGTTTTGATTGGTCCAAGAAATCGGCCAAAGAAATAAAAGAAGAGTTGAAAATTATTTTCCCCCAAATAGGAATAAAACCTTCCATACTTGATTTTGAGGCAGACCTCGATGGAGCGGTTTTCGACAAGCAAGAAAGTTACCAATTCTGGCACTTATTGTATTCGTCTGAGGATGATTCCAAAATATTGGAAAAGGACAAGTTGGTCTATGGAAACTCCAACATAGCCTTAAAAAAGAAATTGCACCTTAAATATGGTTTTAAACCTGAATATGGCAACCTGTTGGCAAATATTTCGTTTCAACAAGATTATGGAAGCTTATCAGCAAGAGCGATACGTAAGATCCATCCATATTTAAAATCAGGAAACGAGTTTTCTGAGGCATGTCAGTTGGCGGGTTACAATCATTCCCATTCTCTGAACAAGAAGGAATGGGCAAATAGAGACTTGAAAGACAGGCTGGAGCTTTTGAAAAAGAACAGTTTACGCAATCCGGTCGTGGAGAAAATCTTGAACCAAATGATCAATTTGATCAATCTGGTAATCGAAACCTATGGCAAACCAGAGGAAATACGGATAGAACTGGCCAGAGAACTGAAAAAATCAGCTAGTGAACGTGCAGATACCACAAAATACATTAATGCCGCCACCAAATATAATGAAGAGGTGCGTAAGCTCATTACCAAAGATTTTGGTATACCCAATCCCACTCGCAATGATGTCATTAAGTATAAGCTATACGAGGAGTTGAGCGAAAATGGACATAAAACACTTTTTACGAACAAATATATTCCAAGAGAAAAATTATTCTCAAAAGAAATAGATATAGAGCACATCATTCCTAAAGCGATGTTGTTTGACGACTCCTTTTCCAACAAAACCTTGGCGTATAGAAACGTGAATCTTAAAAAGGCAGATCGTACCGCTTTTGATTTTATAGAAAAGGACTACAATGCTAATTTGGAAAATTATAAATCTAGAGTAGAGACCTTATATAAAAAAGGTAAGGGTAGTATAAGTAAAGGCAAGTATAAAAAACTCCTGATGAGCAAAGAAAACTTGCCCGATGGTTTTATAGAAAGAGACCTAAGAAATAGCCAGTACATTGCCAAAAAAGCAAAACAGTTACTGGAAGAAGTTTTTAGAACGGTCAATACAACGACTGGTAGGGTTACCGATAAACTTCGTGAAGATTGGGATTTGATCAATGTGATGAAAGAATTGAACCTTCCCAAATACAGAGCGTTGGGCTTGACCGAGATGCAAGAAAGGAAAGAAGGTAAAAAAGTAGAGCAAATTGTTGATTGGACCAAAAGAAACGACCACCGGCATCATGCCATGGATGCTTTGACCGTAGCTTTCACTTCTTATAATCACATACAGTATTTGAATAACCTGAATGCATCGCGAGACAAAGAAAACAGTACGTTGTACGGCATAAGAAATAAAATAACCAAACATTATGACAACAAAAACGGAGGAAGAAAACGAAGGTTTGTTCCTCCTATGCCCAATTTTAGAGAAGAGGCGAAACAACATATAGGGGGCATTTTAATTTCGTTCAAGGCAAAAAACAAAGTAGTAACCCGAAATGTTAATTTCGTTAAAATAGACAAAGACACAATAAATTCCGAAAAAATAAAAAAAGGGAAAGATTATTATTTTCGACAAGATGTAAAAACCCCACGGGGTCAATTGCACAAAGAAACGGTTTACGGCAAAAGCAAGCGTGCCATGACGAAGGCTACCAAGCTCAACAAACGTTTTTCTTTAGAACAAGCTAATATGATTGTTGATAAAGACATAAGAGTATTGGTATTGGGTCATTTAGAAAAGCACCAGAATAATCCTGAAATTGGTTTTGATACTAAAATGTTAAAAAAAGACCCTTTGTTTTATAAAGATGTGCCGCTAAAAGAGGTATGGTGTTTTGAAGAAATCTATACGATAAGAAAAGACATATCCCCCGACTTGAAAGTAGACAAAGTAGTGGATGAGGGAGTTAAAAAGGTACTGCAACAACGTTTGGCAGAATTTGGAAGCAAACCCAAAGAAGCTTTTTCCAACCTTGATAAAAACCCTATTTGGCTGAACAAGGCCAAAGGGATTTCTATAAAACGGGTTACCATTACCGGAGTGAGCAATGCAGAGCCATTACATTACAAAAAAGACCACTTGGGCAACGAAATTTTGGATAAAAACAACAAAAAGCAAGCTGTGGATTTTGTGAGTACCGGGAATAACCATCATGTAGCCATTTATAGAGGTCCAAAAGGAAAATTACAGGAAAAGGTGGTTTCTTTCTATGAAGCGGTCGCTAGAGTTAATGAAGGCCTGTCTATTATTGACAAAGGCTATAACTCGGATCAAGGATGGGAATTTCTTTTTACCATGAAACAAAACGAAATGTTCGTATTTCCCTCGGAAGGTTTCAACCCACAAGAAGAAGATTTAATGGACGAAAAGAACGCAGCTTTAATTAGCAAACATTTGTTCAGGGTGCAGAAGATATCGACAAAGAATTATCTTTTTGCACATCATTTAGAAACAAAAGCAATAAATGGGGAAGATTTAAAAAACAAAAAAATGCTTTCACAAGTAACTTACCATTCTATACGAAGTACAGATCCACTTGAAGGAGTCATAAAAGTCAGAACCAACCATATTGGCGAAATTGTTCAAATAGGAGAATATTGATCGAATCACCAAACCTAAGCAACACCGTGACTCAAAGTCACGGTGTTGCTAACCCACGAATTCAAAAATATGCAACTAGAAAAAGGCTATCTATACCACATTTATAACCAAGGCAACAATCAAAGAAAAATATTTTTTAAGCGAGAGAACTATCTTTTTTTCTTAAAGAAAATAAAGATTTATGTTTCGCCCTATGCCGATATTATAGCTTGGTGCTTAATGCCCAATCATTTTCATTTAATAATTTTAATGCGAGAAGAAGAGTTGCCTGTGAGTGAAAGTGATACGATGACTCAAAGTCATCGTATCACTACTACTAAAAAAAGAACATTGAACAATTCAATAGCTATATTGCTCCGCTCTTACACTAGAGCATTGAATATTCAGCAAAACACAAGTGGTTCTTTGTTTAAAGCCCATACCAAAGCCGAATGCATCAATTGCCACAAAGGCATCACACCCTCTTTTACGACCCAAAATGGAGCTGCAAAAATCAATATCCAAAATCCTGAAAAGCAATACCCGCAAATTTGTTTCGATTATATTCATCAAAACCCTGTAAAGGCAAAATTGGTCAAAAATGAAATTGATTGGGAATTTTCATCGGCTTTAGATTATGCGAATTTGAGAAACGGAAAACTTGTGAATAAAGAAGTTGCAGCTGAATATTTGGATTTTTAACGGTGAAGAGTGGTACGATGACTTCGAGTCATCGTACCACTAAAAAAACATATTATGATAAAACGAACCCTATTTTTCGGCAACCCCGCCTATCTGAGCACCAAAAACGACCAATTGGTGGTCAATTTTCCTGAAGAAGATAAAAAAGAAGCCACCATACCCATAGAAGATCTGGGGTATGTGGTTTTAGAACATTCGCAAATTACCATTACCAATGGGCTGTTGATGAAATTGGTGCAGAACAAAACAGCGGTCATCACCTGCGACAAACAACACTTGCCCTGCGCCTTGTTTCAACCGCTCGTAGGCCATACTGAACAGACCGAGCGTATGCGCCACCAACTCAATGCTAGCCAGCCCTTGAAAAAGAACCTTTGGCAACAGACGGTAGAGGCCAAGATCGAAAATCAGGCAAACCATTTGTTGCGCCGTGAAAAAAACGCCTTAAAACTGAAGCGATGGGCAAATGAGGTCAAAAGTGGTGATACGGGCAACCATGAGGCCATTGCCGCTGCCTATTATTTTCAAAATCTTTTTACGGATCTAACGCCCGGTTTTAGTAGAAACCAATCTCGTGATGTTTTAGGCGGTAATGCCCCCAACAATTTGCTGAACTATGGGTATGCTATTTTAAGGGCGGTAACTGCCCGTGCTTTGGTCAGTAGTGGTATGTTGCCCTCTGTGGGTATTTTTCACCGTAATAAATACAATGCGTTTTGTTTGGCCGATGATATCATGGAGCCTTATCGGCCTTTTGTGGATGCCGTGGTCTATGAAATGGTGGCAACAGGTGAGGATATTGACGAGCTCACCCCAGACTTAAAGGCCCAGTTGTTGATGATACCGGCCCTTGATGTTGTATTGGATGGAAAATGGAGCCCCTTAATGAATGCCATGAGCCGTACCACGAGTAGTCTGTACGATTGCTTTTATGGATCGAGCCGAAGAATATTGTACCCGGTGTATCAAAATCAGACCTGTTAGGTTGGTACTTGTCCGCCGTAGGAGAAAACCTAATAGGTCATGAACGTTAAAAAATGTTAGCAAAAGATAATTTTTCACGACTGAACCAATACCGTAGTATGTGGGTACTTGTACTTTTTGATTTACCGACCGAAACTAGAAAAGACCGTAAGGCCGCCACACGGTTTCGTAAAAATTTGTTGGACGATGGTTTTAGCATGTTTCAGTTTAGTATTTACCTGCGATTTTGTGCCAGTAGAGAAAACGCGAACGTACATATCAAACGTACCAAGATGAACCTACCCAAACAGGGCAAGGTGTGTATTATGCAGATAACGGACAAGCAATTCGGAATGATCGAACTTTTTCACGGCCAAAAAGAAGTGGAGCCCGAAACCCCATCACAACAATTGGAATTGTTTTGAATTGTAAATGTCTGGTCGAGCCTGCCTGCCGAAGGTAGGCGCAGTCGAGACCCCTCTATGAGCAGTCTGTTTTTTATTTCTACAACACCCCATAAAAAACAGGATACCAGCCTGTTACAGCGGGTATCCTGTGAATAATCCATAAATTTAAAGAACTGAAAGCAATTCACAACTTTTCTTTGCAGCACTATGGCTGGGTAGACCCTGTGAATAATCCATAAATTTAAAGAACTGAAAGCAATTCACAACGCATCTTCTAGTAGTCCAGGAAGGGAGTCTCCTGTGAATAATCCATAAATTTAAAGAACTGAAAGCAATTCACAACAGAAAAGGCACTTCCCCGTATACGCTCCCCCTGTGAATAATCCATAAATTTAAAGAACTGAAAGCAATTCACAACGTCCCACCAGGTTATACCGTACTCGTGCAGCCTGTGAATAATCCATAAATTTAAAGAACTGAAAGCAATTCACAACATGTAATCCGAATGCTCGAAGTAATATGGGCCTGTGAATAATCCATAAATTTAAAGAACTGAAAGCAATTCACAACTCTTAGATATGTCTCCGAGGTGCGGGCGTACCTGTGAATAATCCATAAATTTAAAGAACTGAAAGCAATTCACAACGGTCCTTTGAAAGGAAAAAGGGTCAATAAACCTGTGAATAATCCATAAATTTAAAGAACTGAAAGCAATTCACAACGCTAACGGTCAGCAGTCCGATCGTATTTTTCCTGTGAATAATCCATAAATTTAAAGAACTGAAAGCAATTCACAACACCTTGTTTTAACGGTTTTAGCCCGTTTTCCTGTGAATAATCCATAAATTTAAAGAACTGAAAGCAATTCACAACGTGGTATGTACACTTGCGCCGTTCATATCCCCTGTGAATAATCCATAAATTTAAAGAACTGAAAGCAATTCACAACGGCGTGCTGACAGGGCTAAGCACCACTAATCCTGTGAATAATCCATAAATTTAAAGAACTGAAAGCAATTCACAACTAAAGTACAAGAATGGCATTAATTTAGACCCTGTGAATAATCCATAAATTTAAAGAACTGAAAGCAATTCACAACATATTTATTTTTATATGATCCAACAGATT
>JAJRSY010000238.1 GCA_024278565.1 Bacteroidota bacterium | reverse complement strand
TACATACTGCATTTCTTCGCCGTAAATCTCGTAATCCAATTCGTGTGCGTTCATCTTTATAGTTTTTAGATTTTGGTTATTCGTTGATCGTTCCATCCATATAATTGTTACAGTATTGATTTTATAAAAAATAAATCTATAAACCCATAAACTGCCATACGAAAACAAAGGTTAAAATTAAGTTTAGGGGTTTAAAAATAGTTTAGAAGTTTATCAACTATGAACTCCTAGCTCTTAACTTTCACCGTCCATTCAAAGTTGAAAGTCGAGACCACTACCCCATCTTTATTTACACCTGCCGATTTCATCCAAACAGTCTGTGCCTCTCCCGTTTCCACTGTCTTTTGAATTGCTTCTTTAACCGCTTCACCTTGATCGCAACTAAACGTAATTCTGCCAGTGGCCTTTTTGGTAAAAGTGGCGTTGTTAGTTAACACCAACATTGAAATGCGCTTATTGCTTTCACGAATACTGTTCATTACCAAGGCCCCTGTGGTCAGTTCGGCCGCCATACCCTGTACGGCCCAAAACATTGATTTAAAGGGATTTTGATTGATCCACCGAAACTTTACGCTTGCCACACATTCGTTTTCTTGCAATTCTTTTACCCGAATACCGCACCACCATACCGAGGGCAGTTTAAAAAAATTAAACGTATTTATTTTCTGTGGAGTTAAGATCATTTATAGTTTGTTTGCTTCAAAAATACCGAAAATACTGTTTAAATCACCCAATTATTTAACCTCCTTTCCATTTTAAAAATGTTAATATTGTGTTAATTTTTAGTACTATGTGTTGCATAGTACCTTTTTTAAAACATATATTTGCATAAGAAATTACCGAGCCATGACAGATACATTGAACAAACACGAACGAAACCTATCTTCTTTGATTCATGCTTCCACCTTTTCAAAATACTTTTTCCCCTTCGGAAATTTTATAATTCCCTTAATATTATGGACAGCGAACAAGAAAGAATACGATTTCGTGGACCATAACGGAAAACAGGCCCTGAACTTTCAGATAAGTATGCAGCTCTACTCTATTGTACTGGGTATCATAAGTATCCCATTTTTTATTGGCCTCCTACCCAATATTTTTGATTTCGGGCATTTCGGCCTTGATCGCCTGAACAATTTCAATAACCTGAATATAAGCTTTGATAGCGATGATTTTCGTTTAGGCCACTGGTGGCTGCCCTTGGGCATTGCTGGTTTAGCACAGGGCGCTTTGTTCGTGGTCAATATAATTTATACCATATTGGCAACCATTCGCACCAATGAGGGGCAAACCTTTAGGTATCCGATAACAATAAAATTTATCAAATAATGAAAAAAAACATCTACATAAAATCAATTTTAGGCAGCTTGTTGATATGCCTTACGGTCTTTCGTGTTTCGGCGATACCAATCGGGCTAGATTGTTATCCTTTGAAAAACGAACCTGAACTCTATGATACCATCGTAAAATTGGATAGCATTTTCTTCACGGCCTACAATAATTGTGATTTAAAAAAACAGTCTGATCTTCTTTCGGAAGATTTGGAATTCTATCATGATAAGGGCGGACTTTCAACCTCAAAAGAAGAAGTGATGGCCGCCATAGAGAACAATATTTGTGGCAAGGTGACCAGAGCGTTGGTAAAGGGCAGTATAGAAGTTTATGAAATACCGGGCTTTGGTGCCGTACAGATCGGGTTGCACAAATTTCACAACAACCAAGAGCCCAATGCAGCGTCAAAGGCAAGCAAATTCATAACCATTTGGAAGCGCCAAGATGAGGATTGGAAAATTACAAGAGTCATCAGCCTTCACTAGAAAAACAGTTACAAACGGGGTATTAATCACACCCTTTATATCTGTTAAAGAATAAGTGGTGCGTGCAGAGTCGGGGCACCTGCCGGCAGGCAGGGTTGTTTTGCATTTTTTCAAAATTAAAATTATCAGGCATAGCCTTAGTTACGGTTGAAAATTTTAACAAAGAAAAAGGGCTAAAGAACAAGCCGAAATGTTTCAGTTATTCTTTAACAGATACTTTACAAGAGTTTATTCATCAAACCGCCTTTTGGCGAAATCAAAAAACGAACAGTTGGCCCATGCAGTCCACAATTCCAAACACACCAAAAGAGAGCCTGTTTTACCGACAGGGTCGGCATAAAAAGCAAAAAGAAGGTATGAATGTAGAAAACACAAAAGCGCAAATGCGAAAAGGAGTTTTGGAGTATTGTATCCTTTCCATTCTAAATGGTCATGATAAATACGCCTCTGAAATTCTCTCGACCCTTAAAGATGCGAAGATGCTTGTTGTGGAAGGAACGATATATCCCCTACTCACAAGATTGAAGAATGCAGGTTTGCTCAACTACCGTTGGGAAGAATCAACATCAGGCCCACCACGAAAATATTACACCCTGACCGAAACGGGCAAACTTTTTCTCAAAGAACTCGATACAACCTGGGATGAACTGAGAAGCGCGACCAATATGGTAACCAATACCAAATAAAACAAAAGACATGACCCTGCCCTTCGAGCTACCCCCCAACAAGCATTCGAAAGGTGTCAAAAGCAACAGACAATACCTGAAAATTATTTAAAATGAACAAAACAGTAAATATAAATCTCGCCAATATACTTTTTCACATAGATGAAGAGGCGTATACTAAAATGCGTAGGTACCTTGAGTCGGTAAAACGCTCCTTTGCAAACACCCCCGGAAGCGATGAAATTCTAGCCGACATAGAAGCTCGTATCGCAGAGCTTTTTCATGAAAAACTAAAGAACGAAAGACAGGTGATCACTGATAAAGAAGTAGATGAGGTCATTGCGATCATGGGGCAGCCCGAAGATTATATGGTCGATGAGGACATCTTTGATGATGGTCCAACACCGTCTTCTTCAGCCCAAAAAAGGGTCAAGAAACTGTATAGGGATACCCAAATGAAATATGTCGCAGGGGTTTCTTCAGGTCTTGCGCATTATGTTGGCGTAGATCCGCTTTGGATCCGATTGATATGGGTCGTAACAACCTTGTTCTCGGGCGGTGGGTTTATACTTATATATGGGTTGTTATGGATATTGATACCCGAAGCCGAAACAACTTCAGAGCAATTGAATATGCGTGGGGAAGATATAAACATCAGTAATATTGAACGTAAGGTAAAGGAAGGTTTTGATGATATCGCCGATAGGGTCAAAAGTGTCGATTACGATAAAATGGGCGAGAAAGTGAAAAATGGGGGAAAGACTTTTTTTGACACTCTGGGTGATATCGTACTATTCTTTTTTAAAATATTCGGAAAGTTCATTGGCATCATTCTCATAATCATTGGGGCAACCACAATAGTTGGTATGTTCATTGGCATGTTGACCGTAGGCACATTAGATTGGGTACGTTTGCCCGGTATTGATGATTTCATCTCGAACTCCACCGAAGCCCCTGTATGGTTGCTATCCCTATTGATGTTCTTTGCCATCGGAATTCCTTTCTTCTTTCTCTTGTATTTGGGCTTGAAAATTTTGGTGAACAACCTGAAATCAATAGGTAACATTGCCAAATTTTCTTTATTGGGGCTTTGGTTGATCTCATTGGTAGGCCTAATCGCTATAGGGGTAAGAACCGCAGCGGCACATGCCTATTCGGGCAGTACCACAGTTGAAGAAGAGGTTTATTTTGAAAGCACCTTAGACACCTTGAACATCACCGCAGTGACTACAAAACTATTTGACAATCGCGGTCTTGTACGAGTTGATGATTCGATCATGACCTATACTGATGATGGCGAAGAAGTACTGCTCTCTGATAATGTGCGATTCAAGATCAAAAAAACAAAAGACTCCATTACCAGCATAGAAATCAGAAAAGAAGCCAACGGAAAATCTTTCAATGCAGCCCGTGAAAAGTCCAATAGAATAAACTATGGTTATAAAGTGGAAGGCAATACCATCTACTTAGATGACTATTTGACCACGGGGAGCAAAATCAGGTTTAGCAATCAAGAGGTACGAGTGACACTATACGTACCGGTAGGCACCATACTAATATATAACAGATCAAGCCGGCGATGCCCTATGCTAAGAGCTAATAATGACCGGAATATGAACGGTTGCGATATGTCTGATCATATATGGAAAATGGGCACCGATGGAGAGCTCGAATGTTTGGATTGTACTTTATTGAAAAGATCCGACGGAGACCAAAAGGGCCATATTATAATAAATGGGGAAGGAATAGACATCAATATTAAAGACGAAGGCGGTGAGCGCTTTGAAATGAAGATCGATGAGAGCGGCGTAAAGATAAAGGCAAACAATAATCAAGATAGTAGTGATACCAACGTAATCATCATTGATGATGAAGGGGTAGATATTGATTTGCAAGACGACTCCGATCCCCTTACAATGAAAATCGATGAGGACGGGGTACTGGCAAAGACAAAAGAAAATAGATCAAATAACGATTCGGGCTACAGCAATTGAAATTTACGGTTCATCAGCTCAAAACAACAACTCGGTCAATAACTTACATTTATAAACAACTATAATCCGTATTTTTATATCAATCTTAAACATCAACCTACCGGTCATAAAGCCGGTTCAAAAAACAACGATCATGACAACACTAGCAAGAATCGCAATCGCATTATTAGTAAGCTTATTTTTATCTTCATGTCATTTCGACGCAAATTTCGGTAATGGTAAAAAAGGAAACGGAGTCGTAGAAAACGAAACCCGTAGCATTACAGAAGAATTTACAGAGGTCTCGGCCTCTGAAGGTTTAGATGTTTATGTGACACAGGCGGCAGAATTCAGCATTGAGGTAGAGGCCGATGAAAACATTATCGATCTAATTGGCACCGATATCAAAAATGGTAGATTACATATACATGCCATTGAGAATATTGGTAGGGCCACAAAAAAAATATATGTATCATTACCTGAGATTACAGCCCTAAAAAGTTCAAGCGGAGCCGATTTGATAGTTAAAAACCTCATTGAAGGCGATAAATTGGATTTAGATGCCAGCAGTGGCGCTGATCTGCACATAGAGGTCAATGCCGAAGAGATATCTGCAGACGCCAGTAGTGGTGCCGATATCAAGATTGCAGGCGAAACCAATATTCTGCACGCAGATGCCAGCAGTGGAGCCGATATCAAGGCCCGAGAACTTGTGGCAAAAACCTGTTATGCAGGTGCAAGCAGTGGATCCGATATTTCTGTGAATGTTTCTGAATCGTTAGTAGCAGACGCCAGTAGCGGTGCCGATATTTCATACTCTGGTGACCCTGCCGTAGAGAAAAGAAAATCGGTTTCGGGCAGTGTACACAAGAACTAGTTTTCCTTTTTTTATATTTAATATGGCGAGAACAAACTAATAGACGTTAGGTCTTGGGCATTTAGTAAACTGATCGGACTCCACCTGCCGGACGGGCAGGTCTAAACTCCTAAACTTTTTTCATGTTGAAAAGTTTAGGAGTTGGTAGTTTAGACGTTTATGGGATGGTACTCCTAAAACCCTTTCCAAACTCCTAAACTATGTCCGTCAGATCAATAACCATAAAATCCCACTTGATTTCGGTGGGTTTTTTTTTCGCTCACCCCTAGTTTATCTCTATATTAGTACAAACTTTTACACTATGCAGTTAAGCCTGAAAAAGTATGTTCTTCCCCTAAAGCATACCTTTAGTATTTCACGTGAATCACATGATTTTCAAGATACCTTGATCGTTGGTATTTCGCTAAAAGGACAAACCGGTTACGGAGAAGCTACCGCAAACCCCTACTATAAAGTAAGTGTTGAAAATATGATGGCCGAGATCAATGCCGTACAAAATGAGATCGAGTCGTTTGATTTTACATCTCCCGAGGAGTTTCATCAATTTTTGACCGAAAAGCACTTGACCAATTTTGCCATCTGCGCTTTGGATCTGGCCGCGCATGACCTCTACGGTAAACTATTGGGCAAGCCGCTCCACAAAATATGGGGTACAAACAGGGCACAATACCCCACGACCAACTACACCATTGGTATAGCCGACATAGATGAAATGGTCGTTAAAATGAAGGAAACCCCTTGGCCGATATATAAAATCAAATTGGGAACAACCGATGATGTTGGTATCGTCAAAGAGCTCAGAAAACATACTAAATCAATATTTAGAATCGATGCCAACTGTGCCTGGTCGGTCAAAGAGACCATCATCAATGCCCCTTTACTAAAAGATTTGGGCGTTGAATTTATTGAACAACCCCTAAAGGCCGATGATTGGCAGGGTATGGAACAGGTAATGCACCAGAGTGTACTGCCTGTAATCGCCGATGAGAGTTGTATTGTAGAAAGCGATGTCGAAAAATGCGGTCTTCATTTCAGCGGTATCAATATCAAACTGACAAAATGTGGTGGCCTTACCCCTGCCCTGCGAATGATAAAAAAGGGAAAAGAAATGGGACTCAAGGTCATGGTAGGCTGTATGACGGAATCAACGGTCGGTATATCGGCCATTGCACAACTACTGCCCCAATTGGACTATGTTGATATGGATGGTGCCATG
>JAJRSY010000237.1 GCA_024278565.1 Bacteroidota bacterium | reverse complement strand
GGATATTTCCAGACTGCCGGGGGCCACGACACGGACACTTGAGAATATCAGGAAGAAGTTTGTGCCGGAAAGTTTTGAAACGGCGCTTTACGGAAGGAAAAGTGAGCGTACCTACGCCACAAAGGTCGATGGCGATGCGGAAGCGCACTTGATCGCCCTGAGCTGTGGCAAGCCCCCGAAAGGTTACGCCAGATGGTCGTTGAGGCTCCTATCGAGCAAGATGGTCGAGCTCGAATATGTGGATTCGGTATCCCATGAGACCGTGAGGGCCGTTCTAAAAAAAACGAACTCAAACCGTGGAGGGAAAAGGGATGGCTGATATCCCCGCGGAACAATAGTTCGTTCGTGGCCCAAATGGAGCAGGTGCTGGACGTATATAAAATGCCCTATGGCAAGGATCGTCCGGTGGCCTGCATGGACGAATCGCCCAAACAACTGATAAGCGAGACAAGGATGCCGATAGCGATGGCGCCGGGAAAAGTAAAGAAAGTCGATTTTGGGTACGGGCGCAAAGGGGGCCTGCAATATATTCATGGCCAGCGAGCCATTGAAGGGCAAAAGATACGTTGGGGTAAAGGAGAAAAAGACAAAAAAGGACCGGGCCCATTTCATCAAGGTCTTGGCAGATGTCCCGTACGGGGAGGCAACGGTGATCACCTTGGTGATGGACAACCTCAACACACATTCCCCCTCGGCGCTGTATGAAGTGTTCGAATCGAAAGAGGCAAAACGGATATGGGACAGCTTCGATTTTGTTCATACCCCGAAACACGGCAGTTGGCCCGATATGGCGGAAATAGAACTGAATGTCCTGAACGGGCAATGCCCGAACAGGAGGATCGACAATATAGGGACCGTAAGGGAGGAAGTCCTGGCATGGTGCGAATCAAGGAACAACATGGACGCAAAGATCAACTGGCAGTTCACCACCAAGGAACCAAGGATAAAACTTAAAACACTTTACCCGAAACTTTAAGCTTGACTGGACACTAGGGGCTTAAGGTACTTTTTATCAATATAGAACGTACCGAAAGGCAATAAAGAGGCCACTAATAGTATCAAGCCCTTTTTGAGCGACCATTTTTTTTCCATCCAAAACATGATGGCCAGAATCACATAGGCAATGAACAAAAACCCGTGGGCATAACCCACATATTTATTGGGTTCGGGCATATCGGCCAAGTATTTTAAGGGCATGGTCAGGCAAAAAAGCATCAAATATGATACGCCCTCAAGTATTGCAACGATTCTAAAAGCTTTAAGCATTATATAAGGTTTGTTATATGGGGTCAGAAACCTTTCTGACAATTAGATAGATTATAAATGTATCACTTCGTCATAGGCATCGGCTACGGCTTCCATCACCGCCTCGCTCATGGTAGGGTGGGGGTGAACTGCTTTTAGTACTTCATGCCCCGTTGTTTCTAATTTACGGCCGAGTACAGCTTCGGCAATCATGTCGGTTACTCCTGTACCTATCATGTGACAACCTAGCCATTCACCGTATTTTGCGTCGAAAATTACTTTTACAAAACCATCGGGAGTACCTGAAGCCTGTGCCTTACCACTTGCAGAGAACGGAAATTTGCCCACTTTGATATCATGGCCAGCTTCTTTGGCCTGCTTTTCGGTGAGTCCGACCGAGGCGATTTCGGGGGTGCAATAGGTACACCCCGGAATATTGCCATAGTCCAAAGCCTCTACATTCAAACCTGAGATTTTTTCAACACAGAGAATTCCCTCGGCAGAAGCGACATGCGCCAATGCCTGCCCTGGGGCAACATCACCGATTGCATAATACCCGGGAATGTTGGTTTGATAGTAATCGTTCACTAAAATTTTATCACGATCGGTGGCGATTCCCACTTCCTCCAAACCTATGTTTTCAATATTGGTTTTGATGCCCACAGCGGAAAGAACGATATCAGCTTCCAAAACCTCTTCTCCTTTTGCGGTTTTTACCGTTGCCTTAACGCCATTACCAGAAGTATCTACCCCCGTGACTTCTGCCGAGGTCATGATTTTTACCCCAGCTTTCTTGAAACTGCGTTCCAACTGCTTGGAAATATCCTCATCTTCAACGGGAACAATCCGGTCAAGGTATTCCACAACGGTTACTTCGGTGCCCATTGAATTGTAGAAATGGGCAAATTCGATTCCGATCGCACCACTGCCCACAACGATCATTTTTTTTGGTTGGTCCTTTAGGGTCATGGCTTCACGGTACCCGATTATTTTTTTTCCATCTTGGGGCAAGTTCGGTAGTTCACGACTACGTGCCCCGGTGGCGATAATAATATGATTTGCGGTGTATTCGATTTCCTCTCCCTCCGTATTTTTCACCGCTATTTTCTTGCCCGTTTTTAAGGTACCGAAACCGTTGATGACCTCTATTTTATTCTTTTTCATCAAAAACCGGACGCCTTTGCTCATGCCCTCTGCAACGCTACGGCTTCTTTTTACCACCGCACCGAAATCTTTGTCAACGTTCTCTGCTTTTAATCCGTAATTCTCAGCGTGTTGCAGATATTCAAATACCTGAGCTGATTTCAGTAGGGCTTTGGTGGGAATACAGCCCCAATTAAGGCAAACGCCCCCTAGGTTTTCTTTTTCTACAATAGCGGTTTTCAGTCCCAATTGTGAGGCCCTTATGGCAGTTACATATCCTCCGGGACCACTTCCCAAAACAATAACATCGAAATTGTTCATGTACTTTAAATTTTATTATTTGAATGGATAGCTAGTGCAAAAGTACGGAATTCAGATCCTAAATCACAGTTGGAAATTTCTAAAAAAAAGATAATTTTTGGTTGCAGAAGATGAAGGGGGGAGTGACCCGATAAGCAACAATAGAACTAAAAATCGTGGCTATTGAATTGATGTCAAAGCCCCCGCTAGGGAAAGGTCAGCAGTGATACTACTTTTCTTTTGGTATGAATTTCAAAGCGGC
>JAJRSY010000236.1 GCA_024278565.1 Bacteroidota bacterium | reverse complement strand
ACCAAATGATACCTATGATGATAGGTTGTATGGCTTCCTTTACTATAACCCATGTTTCAAAGATATTCATTAATACTAAAAGTATCTCTCGTCTAAAGACGAGGGTTTTAACCATTTAATGGAATATAAAACCATCTGATTTGGTAAGACTGGCCAAATCACCCGAACCATTGTCGTTCAATGGGGTCGCACAAAGGGTCGCCCCCTTACTCTCGATTTTTACTTGAACAAACCGTGTCAGTGGGGGGCGATCTTTAGTTCTTTTTGAAGAATGACCTTTTTTTCCTCAACTGTCAACCCCCAAGTAGTATACAACCAAGGCAAAAAATAAACATGGTAATTGGCAAAAGTGGAAATGGGATTCCCCGAAAAAGAAAAAACAACCGTGTTCTAACAACATTAACACCAAGTTTCAATTTCATACGATGACCAGTCCATTAACCAACAACACCCTTACCCCCACTACAAAAACCAAAAGGGCGGTCATTCTTTTTATGGCGTTGGGGGATAATCTTTTCAAACTAATGCGGATACCCAATTGCCCTCCTAAAAATACCGTAACTGCCAGTGCTATGGTCTCTACCCAAGGTAGTTCTAAGGTGCCACCGACCACAAGACCACCTAAACCGGACAATGAATTTACCAAAATAAAAAAACTTGCCAGAGCCGCAATTCTGAGTGAACTCTCCCATTTCATATGATTGAGAATCGGTGCCAGAAAAATGCCTCCGCCAATGCCTACCAGTCCCGACAACAGGCCTATTCCTCCCCCTAAAACATAATTGAGGTATTTCGGATAGCTCCTCGCCACGTTCAAACCATCGCTATTGGAATAGGTTTGCCACGTAAGAAATAATGAGGATAGGATCAAAGCGCATCCAAGAACTATAAAAAAAATAGTTTCCCCCAACCGAAAAGAAGCCCCTATAAATGCCATGGGAATACTTGTAATTACAAAAGGAAAAAAATCGTTGAGCCTTGCATGGCCCTTCTTAAAATAAAGATAGGTGCTGCTAGAAACCACCACCAAATTACAGATCAATGCTATTGAACGAATCGAAAAAAAACTTACTAAAACAAGCGTCAACAAGGCCAAATAACTAGAACCGCCCCCAAAACCCACCGATGAGTACAGGGTCGCCACAATAAAGAACCCTAGACATAGCAATACAAGGTTTTCAATACTCAGCAACATGATTTTTTAGATTGTTCATGCCACCGCTTACATTGACAAAGTTTTCTTTTAATTGCGTGTTTTGAAGTTTCAAAATTGCCCTTTTACTGCGAATACCTGATTGACAGATAAAATAAACAGGGGTGTTCATGGGTATCTCGTCTATTCTAACTTCGATATCCGCCAAGGGAATATTCATGCTGTTTTTCAAATGAAAATCGGCATATTCCGCTTTCGTACGCACATCTACTATTTGAACAGTATCTTTTACCATTAGCTGTTCAAACGCTGCGCTATCTATTGATTGTAATGTGCCACTACAAGTGAACTCATATTCAGTTTGTAATTTTGTGCTGTTTCGGTTGACGGCTACTGATTTAAACTTTATTTTTTGAAGCGATTGTGACAAGCCGTTATACAAAAGCAATTCTCCTGATAGCACATCGCCTACCCCTGTGATGAGTTTTATGGCTTCTAAAGCCTGTAGATTTCCAACGATTCCGGGAATGATGCCCAACACCCCATGCTCGTTGCAGTTGGGCACCTCATCTTCTTTCGGCATATCAGGGAACAGGCAACGATAGGTAGGGCCGTTATTGTGGTTGAAAACACTCACCTGACCCTCAAAACCGTGCAATGCCCCATACACAAAAGGTTTGTTCAAAATAACGCAGGCATCGTTTATCAAATAACGTGTTGGAAAATTATCGGTAGCATCAACTACAATATCATATCCCCTTATAATTTTCAGCGCATTTTCAATGGTCAAGTAGGTCTCGTGGCCTATTAATTCTGTTTCTGAGTTCTGTAGTTGGAGTGTTGCTATCGCAGAAGAAATTTTTGATTTTCCTATATTGGCCTCACTGTACAAAACTTGGCGATGTAGGTTAGATAAGGATACCACGTCATTATCGACAATACCCAACGTACCAACACCCATGGCATTCAAATAAGTGAGAACGGGCACTCCCAGACCACCGGCACCAACAACCAATACTTTTGCATTGGCTAATTTTTGTTGGCCTTCTTTACCAAAGTCTTTTAAAATGGTTTGTCTGTTGTATCGCTCGTCATTCATACCGAGGCCAGTTTTGCCAAGGCGCTCTGGTATTCCTCTTCTGAATTGGCATTTAGAAGTACATTTTCATTCTTTGGGAATACTAATTTCACCTGACTGTTTATTAAATATTTACGGGGACAACTACCTTTTCCGCCCTGCATATAGACCACGGATTCTTGCATGGCCCCAGGTTCCCAAATCGCACATAAGGGTTCAGGTAACGGGTTTTTTCTCAAGGCAAAAGCGGTGGAAAGGTATTTTGGATCCCGTGCCGAAATCAATTCTTGAAGTGCTTCCATATCAATTAAGGGAAGATCACAGGCCAATACCAACCAAGCAACCTCTGGGTATTTTTTATGGGCGGATAAAAGTCCGTTGTAAGGCCCTTTGAACTCGTCTAAATCTACGATGGTTTCAAAATCATCAGACAGGTCAGCGGCCTGGTCCTTCCTCAAACTGATAAAGGTACGTTCACAAACTTGGCTCAATAATCTATACAAATGTGCTCGCTGAGGAAGCCCATGATAGGCGATCAGGCCCTTATCGGTTCCCATACGGGTACTTTT
>JAJRSY010000235.1 GCA_024278565.1 Bacteroidota bacterium | reverse complement strand
TTCGGAATAGAGTGCATCAAGACCGATCTATTGGATGATGACCGGCTTATGCAATTGCCAGATGTTGCGAATATCATCTACATGGCCGGAAACAAATTCGGTACTTCGGGCAATGAACATTTTACATGGGCAATGAACGCCTATTTACCCGGTAGGGTCTCGGAGAAGTACAAGAATTCAAGGATAGTGGTGTTTTCTACGGGAAATATTTATCCTTTTTTGCCCATTGAAAGCGGTGGGGCAACAGAGAGCGTGAAACCATCGCCCATTGGTGAATATGCCCAATCTTGTTTGGGAAGGGAGCGGGTCTTTGAACATTTTTCGATTAAAAACAAGACTGATATGGTGTTGTATCGGTTGAATTATGCATTGGATCTACGGTACGGGGTGCTTTTAGAAGTTGCGAAAGCGGTACATTCAGAAAAGCCTATAGATTTGGGTATGGGCTATGTAAACGTGATTTGGCAGGGTGATGCCAACGAATACGCTATTAGAAGTTTGTTGCATTGCGAGTCACCGGCCAAAAAATTGAACGTAACCGGGCCAGAAACCATATCGGTGAAGTGGATGGCGGAAGAATTCGGAAAATTATTGAACAAGAAGCCCATCTTTAAAAACAAACCGGCCGATACCGCCTTGTTGAACAACTCTACCCAAGCGTATGAACTGTTCGGAAAACCATTTGTTTCTTTGAACGAAATGATAACGCATACTGCAAATTGGGTAAAGATCGGTGGAGAGGAACTCAGCAAGCCGACCCATTTTCAAGAACGCAAGGGAGATTTTTGAAAAGAGCATAAATGAAAAAAAAAATAAATAAATGAAAAAATTGGATACCCATATAAAGCGATTATTGCATTCGGGCACGGTAATTCCCGCCCACCCCTTGGCATTGACCCCAGAGCGACAACTAGATGAAAACCGTCAATGCTTACTTACCAGATACTATATGGCCTCAGGGGCAGGTGGTATAGCCATTGGGGTGCATACCACCCAATTTCAGATTCGGGACCCAAAGATCGATCTTTATAAAAAAGTATTGCAATTGGCAGTGGAAGAAATAGAAGCGGCTAATCTTGGCAGGCCCTTTATAAAAGTGGCCGGCGTAAGTGGCGATACGGATCAGGCAGTAAATGAGGCTGAACTTTGTGCAGAACTCGGGTATGACATCGTTCTGGTAAGCACAAACGGGTTGGGTGATTGGTCTGAAGAGGCTTTATTGGAGCGGACCAAAAAGATAGCCGAGGTCATGCCCATTTTCGGATTCTATTTACAACCTGCAGTTGGCGGTAGGGTATTGAGTTATGATTTTTGGATGGCTTTTTCGGAAATTCCCAATGTGTATGCCATTAAGATGGCACCATTTAATCGATACCAAACATTAGAGGTGGTCAGGGCTGTTTGCAATTCGTCACGCTGCGATGATATTGCCCTGTATACGGGAAACGATGATAATATCATAGCCGATCTGCTGACAACCTATGAGATTATGGTCGATGGCCGTACAGTAAAAAAAGATATTGTGGGCGGGCTTTTGGGGCATTGGGCAGTATGGACACGGAAGGCCGTTGAAATGTTTGACCAGATCAAGAAAACTAAAAGTGCAAACACCCATATACCCAAAGAACTATTGACATTGAATATTGCGGTAACCGATACCAATGCCGCTTTTTTTGATGCCGCCAATAGTTTTCATGGCTGTATTGCCGGTATTCACGAAATACTTCGCAGGCAGGGAATTCTAAAAGGAATCTGGTGTTTGGATGAAAATGAAAAAATGTCGGATGGCCAAAAAGAAGAAATCGATAGGGTGTATAAAGACTATCCTGAATTGAACGACGATGAATTTGTGAAAAACAACCTGCCTAAATGGTTGGATTGAAAGAAAAAAGGGAAAGACCCTGACCTGACGATACATCTTGAAAAAAATCGATAATTTCAAACAAAATCAATTTAATGAAAATAAGACCCAATAAAATTATCTTATACGGATCGCTTATAGGAGGACTGGTGTTGAGTGCAGAATCCTGTAAATCTACGGCCAAAGCACCAGAGGCGGATAATAAAATAGAACAAACTGAAGTTATCGCAATTGAAAAAGCCCAAGAGGGCTATTCCGAGATAATACCGGCAACCGATATTTCTTTTGATATGGTTTCGATTCCCTCAGGAAAATTCATGATGGGCAGTCCTGATTCGGAAGCCGACCGTAAGACCGATGAAGGGCCACAGCGTGAGGTTGCCATCGAAGGGTTTTATATGGGAAAGTATGAACTTACATGGGATATTTTTGAACTCTTTTTCAAACAGAACAAAGAGCTGTTCGTGAAATTAGATAACGATAAAACCATAAAAATAGATGCCATTACCCGTCCTAGCCCACCCTATGAAGATCCTTCTTACAGTATGGGCAAGGAGGGATATCCAGCGGTAAGCATGTCGGCATATTCCGCTTTGGTCTTTTGTAAATGGCTGAGCACGGTAACAGGTAGGTTTTATAGGTTGCCCACTGAAGCGGAATGGGAGTATGCGGCCCGGGCCGGAAGCGAGAGTGCGTATAGCTTTGCAAATTCGACCGATAACATAGATGAATACGCAGTATACTATAAAAATTCCAATAACGTATATGCCAAGGTAGGCACTAAAAAACCCAATACCTGGGGACTGTACGATATGCACGGTAATGCGGCCGAATGGACCTTGGATGAGTATAAAGAAGATGCCTATGCCACATTAGAGGAGAACAATCCGTGGATGACGCCGATGGTCATACACCCCAGGGTAATTCGCGGTGGTTCTTGGGATGATGATGCTGATAAATCACGATCTGCTTCAAGAACGGCATCAAGTTTGAAGTTACAAAAGCGGGATCCCCAAATTCCCAAGAGTTTTTGGTGGTTTACAGATTCGAATTTTGTCGGTTTTCGTTTGGTAAGCCTAAAAGTGGAACCTACCCCTGAAGAGCAAAACAAATTTTGGCAACAGGTCTTGGACGAGTAGAATGATTAGAATAGAAAAATACAGATAAAAATGAGTGATACCAACAATTTGAACAGTAGAAGAAATTTTGTGAAAACCAGTGCTAAAACCGTGGCCGCAGGTATGGTTTTTAGTCATATGCCCATATTTTCAAGTGCCAATGTTCTTGGACAGGAAAAATTGAAATTAGGACTAGTAGGTTGTGGTGGTCGTGGTACGGGGGCTGCTTTTCAAGCATTGACCGCTTCGAAATCAGTACAGTTGGTGGCGATGGGCGATGTGTTCCAACATGAGATCGACAAAAGTTTTCAGCTGGCATCCAAAGATTTTATAGATCAGGTAGATGTGCCCAAGGAACGTCGATTCTTGGGGTTCGATGCCTTCAAAGAAGTCATTGCGGTCTGTGATGCAGTTATTTTGGCCACTCCTCCAGGGTTTCGCCCCGAACACTTTGAAGCGGCCATCAGCGCAGGAAAGCATGTTTTTATGGAAAAACCATTGGCCGTTGATGCCTCAGGATACCGAAAGGTCATCGAAACGGGTATTTTGGCCGAACAGAAAAAACTGAATGTAGTTGTGGGCCTGCAATTACGCTATGAAATTGGCATGAACAAAATGGTCGAGCGAATACATGCAGGGGAAATTGGTGAGATCCTTTCCGCTGATGTATACTACAATGTGGGCAAAGCCACGGTATACCCAAGAAAAGAAGGCCAGACCGAGGTCGAATACCAGCTCAGCAATTGGCATTATTTTAATTGGATCTGGGGCGGACAATTGGCAGGCCAGACCATTCACCAGATCGATGTTGTAAATTGGATCAAACAAGACTACCCCGTACGGGCAAGTGGTATGGGAGGGAGGGCCATGTTAAAAGGATCAGATCATGGTGAGATCTTTGACCATCATTATGTCGAACTAGAGTATGCCGATGGCACAAAAATGCACGTGCAATGCCGCCAGATGGATAATTGCCATGTCAAACAAGGCTTTAATATTCAAGGTGTCAAGGCAACGGCAGATGAGCGTTTACAGTTTTTGGACAGGCAAGGAAAGGCCCTTTGGCGACACCGTAGCAAAGACGACCCATCATCTTCGCAAATAGAGCAAGATGTTTTTATAGGGGCTGTTTTGAGTGATAGGCCCTATGTGAACAATACGAAGTACGGTGCAGAGAGCACCATGGCCGCCATTATGGGAAGAATGGCCATAGAATCAGGACAAATCATTACTTTAGAGGAAGCCAAGGCATCAGAATTGAGTATTGTGCCTTCTGAGTTTTCTTGGGATATGAAAATGCCAAATGCACCTTTGGCAGATGGTAATTATACAGTTCCGAAACCGGGAATCAGGGTTTTGTGATTATTTAAATAAAAATCAGATAAAATGAAAACAAAAATATCAGTTCTATTTTTTATGGGAGCAGCACTTTTTGGCCTCTCTCAAGAAACCTATACCCTATCGTCAGAAAGTAAGTTGACCGTTGAGGGCATCTCCACTATTCACGATTGGACGGCCACTGCCAATACCATAGAGGGGAAAATGAATTTGGACGGAGATATTCTAAAAAAAATCATTTTTGAGGTGACCGTGACCGATATAATGAGCGAACGCGGTGCGACGATGGATAAAAAAATGCATAATGCCCTGAAAAAGGAAGAGCATCCGAAAGTGGTGTTTTTGGCAAAGGAAATGGATATTTCTGGAGGGGAAAATCAAGAAATTATCGGAACAATAAGTATAGCAGGGGTAGAGAAGGAAACCAGTGTTCCTTCAAAAATCGATAGATCCGATGGGAAACTACGTATAACGGGCAAGAAAAAGATAAAGCTCCAAGATTATGGTATAGAGCCTCCTACGGCCATGTTTGGATCTATAGTGGTGGGCGATGATGTGGTGGTAAAGTTCGATTTATTCTTTTCAAAGAATTAAGGGACTTTGGCACAAAAGGCCAAAGTAATCGCGTAAAAATTGAATATGATGACAAAGGATAAGTCCACTAAACAGAAAAAAACACTGATTCTGCTATCAAACCTATTTTTGGCTCTGTTAATATTGGGTTGTACCCAGCTCCAGAACGATCGCTTGGCTACGATTAGTATTTCAGAGCAAGCTGGTCTGTCACGAGATTTAGAATACGTCTCTGCCATCATTTCCTTTGAAGATGAATTGAAAGCATCTAGAGTATTGTTCGTAACCGATATGGAAACCGGTACATCAATGCCGGTTCAGGTGTTGGATACCATAAAAAAAGAAGGGAGAACACGTATGATAGTGATGTTTCCTGTAGGTATAGAAGCTAATCAAACCAAAAAATTTCAATGCGGATTTGTAGAAAAAATGCGAGACCGCCCACCGCCTTCTAATTTGTTTCTTTCAGATGATGGGCACTCAGTTGAAAACTCAATTTATAAGGCCGGTTTCAGTACCGAAAATGATAAACGCGGCGGACAAATCAATGGAATTACCTTAAAGGAATTTGACGGCCAAGTACTTAAAAGGGGCCATATCGCCATGCATTGGGCACCTAATTTCTCAAAAAGTGATTCTGATGGGTATTTCAATATGGAAGATCTTCCAAAGTCATCTGAGAATATAATAGAAAGAAGGTTGTACCAGATTGTAAAAAAGCGTTCGGGAACAACGGATAGTGTTCCTGAAATAAATTTGGAAGGCAAGTATATCTTCTATGAAGGGCTTCGATATTTTGAATTTTCCTCAACGATGACCGTGACGAAAGATGTAGAGCTCGATCTGCTCAGAAATGACGAAATGACGATGGACAGCCTCTTTACCCACGTAATGTACACATTGCCAAACGGCAAGGTCTCACATCTGAAACTGTACGATGAAGAATTGGACCAATTAGAGGAAAACCCTATTGGCGACGATGCCTTTTGGTTGGCTTTTTACAATGTGGATAAAGGATATGGTTACGGTTGTATTCGTTTGGAATATGACAATACGAATAATTCAGGAAATTCGTCTACAACATATAAGCCGTACACGAAAATATCAAAATCCAAAAATAATGGGCGATATTGGAACCGTGTCTTATTGGGAGAAGAGGATGTTTTGGTCAAAAAAGGTGATCGGTACACCGAGAATAACGCATACTTGATTTTTAAGGTCGACCGATCAGCTCCTGAAAAGGCAATGCAATACTATGCAGAACGATTGATGAACCCTTTGTCGGTCAGGATTGAAACACCCTGAATTATATGATGGAAGCACAACAAAAGATAAAAAACCTGGCCAATGAACTC
>JAJRSY010000234.1 GCA_024278565.1 Bacteroidota bacterium | reverse complement strand
CCTATAAGGAGCATATAGTCTTGGTTTGAAACCAAGGTCGAAGAAGAACGGATTCCATAACCGGCATCGGCAGTCTCTCTTTTCCACAAGGCACCATCGCTGCTGGACCAGAAATCGGTATAATGTATTTGCTCTAGGGCATTATCAAAGAATCCTCCAGTAAGCCAAATTTTACCGTTAAAGGCCGTGATGTTAAAATTAGCACGTGCCGCGAAGATGCCTTCCTCTTGCTGGGTCTGTGTCCAATTCTTACCATCTGTAGAGTACCAGACATCTGCTTTAAATTCGAAGGTAGTGGCCAGCGCACCACCTATAACGAACATCTTATCGTCAAAGACTAAGGCTTCAAATCCGAACCTCGCTAAATACGGCGCAGCGTTGGTCTCTAGTACCCAGTCCGCACCGTTGGTTGAGCTCCAAACCTCTTCGGTACTGCCTGTTGTGGCATCAAAAAGATTATCTAATCCACCTATGGCATACAGTTTATCATTATAGCCGAGCAGTTTTGTTTGTGCCCGTGGGCTAAAACCGCTACTGGTAGTTTCTTGTACCCAATTCACCCCATCTGCTGAACTCCATACATCTTCTAATAATAAAAAACCGTTCCCTATTCCACCTATAATAAAAATCCGATCTTGAAAAACGGTAATCCCAAATTGTCCGCGACCACCAAATCCGGCATCTGGGGTTTCTTGCACCCAATTTTCGCCATCAATGCTCGACCATACATCACTTTTTACCTCTCCGAAATTGGTTAAGCCGCCAATAACCCAGAATTTATCTTTAAAGAAAAGGCTACCATGACCTCCTCTTACAGCAAAGGGTGCGCTTGCCGTATGAGCTTCTTCTCTGAGGTTTAATAGGCGGGTAGAAAAACGAAAGGTTTCGCTTTCAACAGTTCCTCCCTGGTTGTCACGGGCCACTACCTTCCAAGTAAATGCACTATTTATAGGTAGTGGGTCGGTTATGGTAAAATTGTTCTCGGTAAGCCCTTGCGCTATAATAATGGTCGGGTCGGGTGGTGTTTGATTAGCAGCCAATATGAATACGGTCGTGTTACTTCGCAGTTCTAAATAAAGGTCATAGACCACTGAATCACCATCAACGTCAATTGCAGGTTGCCATGTGAACGTAGGGTTCAAGGCAGCATCTTCTACTTGGTTTTCAACGGTGAGCAAGGCGAAAGCTTCTGGTGCGGTGTTTGCCCGCCCATTGTTATCGTCTTTTTTACAACTCGCTATGAGCAGGGCGAAGAATAGTATTTTGATTGCTATTTTCATTTTTTACAATACCTGCATATTTGGGTCAACAAATATTCGCAGCTAACTTTAATTGCTATGGTTAATCCCATTCAAAGCGGAATATTCCTGTGAGGTTTTCAATTTCTTGGTTCTCATCAACTGCGGGGCCATATTCACCTTGAAACTTTGGGGATACTACTAAAGAGTTGGACAAAAAACCGCTCATATATGTAGTGGCCCCGCCAGAGGGGTTGGTCAGGAATTCTACGGATATGGTGCCACCTTCAGTAGCCATCCAATTACCCGAGGCCAAGAATGTGCGGTCGCCGTACCTTTCCATAGAAATACTCCCATCCTCATTTAACCACAGGCCATAATCTATAGGAATATCAGCGGAAAAGTTTATATCATCAGGGTCATCAACTTGTAGAAAACCGCCACTAAAAAAGGCTTTGGTCAAGGTATTTGTTAGCAGAATTTCTACTGCTGTAGTTGTTTCCCCACTTTGTGCGGTTATCGTAAAATCATATATTCCGAGTGGAAAGTCTTTGCCCCAAGAAAGCACCCCGGTCAGGGTATCAAATGACATGTGCCTTCGTCGTTGCAGGATCTCGGTAGAAGAGCTTATGCTATAGGTGCCCGGCTCACCGTTCCAGACAATAATATCGGGAGCCATACTCCCAGCAGCTCTAAAAGTGGTATTGATTTGCGTTTCAGCATACGATAACTGAATTCTTCTAGTTTTTGTTTCATCTTTACTACAACTAAGTATGGCGCAAAAAAGAATATAATAATAGATTTTTTTCAATATGGTTTTATTTTAGTTCATCTTGTCTATGTACTTATCTACGGGCCTCTGTATTCTTATTCTAATTAGCAGGCCCCTGAGACCAAATAAAAACATGTTGGTTCGTATAATCGATGCCAGCACCCAAAAAGTGCTTCGGGTTTATATTAATTGCCGGACGTTTATCGATGCAGTATGCTTGACCTCCATTTTTTGCGGTATAATAATCCAAGTCATGCGTTTTACCCTCACTCACGTATCGATATTTGTAAAACACTATAGTTCTGTTTAATTCGCCATCTATTGCTATGGCCTTAATATGGCCAGGCTTGAATTCTCTACCAGTTCTAGGGTTTACCGCGAGGTCATAATGGTAAGGAGCCCTCTTTGACCCAAGGTTGCTTGGAGACCCCGCACTTACGTAGTTGTTTCGATACCAGGCATATACAGAATTATTCTCGCCATCTATGGCCATACCTACAATGTCTTCTGGTTTATAAGACATTCTAGTTTCAGGGTTTTCAGGTAAAACGTAGGTATGATTATGTGGAGACCTTACTGAATTTAGTACTTCTGTTTTTCCGGCACTATATTTATAGTTCTTATACCAAACAAAATTCAGATTGGCGTCACCATCAGTACCCATTCCGACGACATCTTTTTTCTGATACCGCTGCCCTGTATCAGGATTAATGGGTAAATTAAACGCATATGGGCTACGGTATTTGGTAAGATCTTTAGGGCTTCCAGCGGTGACATAAAAACCTTTTCTTTCTGGCCCGGTTGTGTAATCGGGGCATCTTGAAGTAAGTGATACCCCTAAAAGGTTTTCACTCGAGTCATTTTCGATTTGAAGTTCCTTATCCTCTTTGGTACAGGAAAAGGTAATAATCGTGATTAGTGCTATGGTGATGAGATTTTTTACTTTTTTCATAATAGATTTATTTTTTTACAATTTGATATTTGATAAAGCAATTTTATTGCTTCTTTAAAAACTATGGATTTTCAGTCCATAGTGGTTTATTTTAGTTCATACACCACAGTAACATCATAGAAGAACTCTCCCGGTATGCGGTCATAATACAAAGTTGTTGCGAAGGGTTTACCTACCAGATCTCCAATATTTTGTTCTATAGAAATGATTTTACCCAATTGCCTTTTCATGACCTTGGTAAGCAAAGCTGCTTTTTTGTAGGCTTTTTCAAGTGCCATTTGTGTTATTTTTTCGACTTCTTGACTATCTAGTTCAATCACCGAAGTTGCATCTAATCGATATAGAAAGGGAAGACTAATGTTCAGAAAAACTTTCATCGCATCAGCAGATGAAGTCTCATATTCGTAGATGGCCCCCTCCTTTTTATATCCCATTGTTTCGAATCCAAAGGTCCCTTCATGCTCTTTTATAGTATTCCATGATATGCCGTTATCCTCCAAGGTTTTTTTAAAATGTTCTTTCACTTGGACCAGGCCCATCATCTCATTGTCAAAACTAGAGAAGGCAGAACTAATAGAAACTGTGGCTTTAAAGGTTGGTTCAGGGTCAACGTATACGACCCGTGCACTTACCTTTATAGTATTTGGCTGTTGTTGTGCTATTGCCCAATTGCAGATTATGCAACAGAGCAACGTAATGACTTGTGTCTTCATATCGATTTTTTTATAAGATTAATAGAGAGCCTTATTCAAGTGACCAGACATCTGAAAAATAATCTGAGCTGTTGCCATTGACAAGGGCATAGCCGGCAATTACCCAGAGTTTCTTGTCATAAAATACCGAGGCATGCTGTTGCCGTTCAGGAAAGGGATTATTGACATTGGCCTCGATCCAATTTACCCCGTCGGTACTGTACCATGCATCATTATAATATTCAAAATTGTTATTTTTTGTACCGGCGGTCAGCCACATTCTTTTCCCATTGGTGGTCAATGCATGGCTTCTTCTGGCAGGGAAAGCGGCATTTGCAACGGCCAGGTTCCAGTTAATGCCGTCATTGCTGCTCCAGACATCATTCAGCAATTGATTATCATCACTATACCCGCCAATGACCCAGAGTTTATTTTTAAAGACCACGGTCGTATGCCCTCTTCTTGGCCCAAAAGGTGCAGCGTTTAACTGCAATGCCCAGTTCTCACCATCTCCGCTTGCCCATTATCACCGACCTCTCCATTATCGGTGTTCCCTCCAATGAGCCACATTCTTCCGTTAAAAGCGGTAAGGGTGTGGTGGCTTCTTTTAGAAAAGGCCGCATTATCTGTGGCCTGTGCCCAGGTTTTTCCATCATAGGAGAACCAGACATCGTTTAGCTTGCTGCTTATTTCACCTCCGGCCACCCACATTTTATTGTCATGAATAGTTGCCGCATGGTCATAACGAACTTTAAATTTACCATTGATGGTGGCTGCGATCCAATTGGCTCCACCCTTACTGTACCAGACATCGTTATAATAGAAACCAGGGCCGTTTCCTGCAATGACCCACATATAACCCTTAAAGACAAAGGACGTATGGCCGGCCCTACCGCCAAAAGGGACTTCTTTGGTCACTAAATCTGTTTTCAGCCCTATTTTCTTGATGGTAAGATGGGATAATGCCGATAAACTCTCTTGCGAGGTAGACGCTTCTTCCTTTAAAAACGAATCCTCTTTATGACAGGAAACCAAAGTGATCGTTGCCAGTATGAGCAATGTTATTAGTACCGTCTTCATCATGTTTCTTTTACGTTTGTTGTCGTTGATAAATAAAGGGGCCGTCTAAAAAGCAATACCGGAACGTCATTACGATCCACCAGTTGGCGGAGAAGTAATCTGTTAATTGATTACCAGCGATATACAGATTGCTTCGTACCTCGCAATAACGAAAGCCAGAAAACTTTTAAACGGCCTCTTCACATTTAGTCCTTAATGTTGAAGAGCTCGGCGATCTCCTCATAGGTCATTTTAGTGTAGTCGACCGAAGATTTGCTACTTGCCGGGTTTCCTCCAGGAATGATCACATAACGATATTCTGTGAAGAAGGTAAAAAGGTTCACACCCCCATCAAGAGAGTTTACCCGAACTTGTATCCCTGTTCCGCTGGGTTTTGCACCGAACAGCCCATATCCATAATATTCATCTTGGGTGGCCAGTATAAAAGGCAATGGATAAACACCATTATTATCACCATCTGTATCTCGTTGCCCGTAGACCAATACTACATCGGTTGCTGGGTTCAGTTCTTTACTACTGAAGGTATCCAACCACATAACGTTCGATTGTTGCGCTCCTGGAGAAATAAAATTCATGGGAATCCAATCTGAAGAGATAACATTGGCAGTGCCTGTATTTCCTTGCTCTCCCTGAGCCCCAGCGGCTCCTTGCTCCCCTTGTGCGCCTTGTGGCCCAACAGCGCCGTCTTGCCCATCTTTAGAGCAGGCCATCATAAGGCCCGCAATGAACAGTACACTGAAAAAACGCTTTGTAAATTTCATTTTAGTTTTCATAATCTTACTTTTTTTTAGAATTATTAACGGAGCAAACCTACTGGGGAATATGGCTTGGAGCGTCCTGTATCTTTCATAGTGCAAGAATCAGGACGTATTACCAAAACCCCTATATACAATGGTTATATGGGGTATTTTTGCGTAAAATGCAGACTATCGTTAAATAAGTGCAAACCACCTTTGATTTGCTGCCATTTATACAGGTGACCTTATGATGAAAAGGATACTATTGTGTTATTGGGAAAGTTTTATTTTTTTGATGAGGAATACCAATTTTACCTGGAAATAATGTTTTTGGATACGATATGGTGTGGTTTTTTGAATGGGAAGTTATATACATTAAGCTCCTGTGCCCCTTTTTTTTGTTATTCTGAGGCAAAAGGAATCCCGACGGATGGTTTTTCAATCACTGTCCTCTTGTTGAAGGGTAATGGCAATATTGGCAAGAAGATACTGTTTATGGCATAGGGCAGATGGAAGGCTGCATGAGCATTTGTTAAAATTCTTCACCTCGTTCTGAATGACAAAGGAAGCTTTCGTAACGACAAGTAGGGGTATAGGGGTAATCGGTTACAAAACGGATAGTACTTGAAATCTTTATCCCGTTTCGGATAATGTAAGCTCCCTTTTCCCATTCCCTTTCTCACCGAATGTTAATCGAAATCCGTCAAGAGAAAACAAAGCGTTTTTCGCGGTATTCAGATGGAGTGATTCCTGTATGCTTATTAAAGGCATTATAAAAGGCCGATTTTGAATTGAAGCCAGCTTCAAGCCCAATGGCGAGTATGGTGTACTTTGAAAAATCGGAATTCGTTAACTTGTGTTCTGCATCGCGAACCCGATATAGATTGATGAAATCGGAAAAATTGTTGTCACTTAGGGTATTTACCAATTGAGATAAATAGGTGCTGCTAATATTTAGTTTGTCAGCCATCATTATCAAACTGAGTTCAGGCTGTCTGTACATTTTTTCTTTTTCAAGCAATTGGCAGAATTCTTTGTAATACGCATTGTGATTGGTAATGGTCTTTTGGGTTTTTTTAGAGATTTGCTGTAACTTGGTCGCCGTTAATTTGGCTATCAATTGAAAGAGAAAAAGATGGCGCTCGTTAAAGAACCCTTTTTTTGTATGTTCTGAGTCCAAAACACCAAATAGCTTGCCCTCAATGAGAATTGGCACTGCCAATTCTGATTGCCTTTTTTTGTCATCTTTAATGTAACGTGGGTCTTCTTCAGCGTCTTTGACGAGTTCCCATTTTTTATTTTTGGCAACGGATCCTACGATTCCTTTTCCCATAGAAATTTCTAGAGGACTAAGAATTTTTTTTTCACCTTCATGTTTATTTCCATATGCCGATTTTTGGATTAAGGTGTTTTTTTCATTATCCAATACATATATCACGCAATCTTCCAGATTTAATTTTGAAATGCAGTTTTCAGTAATGTCCCACAATACATCCTCGGCTTTATTTTTATCGAATAACGAAGTGGCAAAGTAACTGAGAATAGCTGTGGTTTCGTACTGACTGTCTTGAACAGCTTCCAGTTCAGCAGAGGTAAAGACCTTGTTCAAACCCGTAATCTGAAAATCATGTGCTACTTTTTTTAAAGTGGTCGCTTCTATTTCTTTTTTGTTTTCTACTTCTTCAAGGTGTTTGGAGGCTAGAAAGTAATAGCAATAGTAGAAAATTAGGAAGGAAAACCATAATGGGTAATACGGAGTATTACCATGATCGCCGACATCCACTTTTGTATAAATAATAGTGCAGGCCCAAAATATGCACAATACTACTTGGGCTATGAAAATTCCTTTCAGCCATTTGGTCTTTTTTTTTACTATTTGGAAAGGCAGGTTGCCCAAACGGTCTTCATAAACTCTGATGGCCCTATAATTCCATATTGCTAAAATCAAGGAGAATGTTACCGCAAGGTTCTCATCCCATTCATAACCAATATGGGCCATAGTTTGTTTGGATAAAAAGGCGTATTCGGCCAAGATGTTTATTTTAAAAAATGTGTATAGTAAAAAAAAGACAGCAAAAGGAACCAATAAAACAAAACGGGATTTTTTATAAACATCCATTCGGTTTAAATACGAAAATGTAAAGATCGTAAAAAGTACGGGCGCCAGAAATTGAAAAGGAAAATACAAAAGCAGTATGGCAGGATACTTGTTGACAATGCCGATATCGATTAGAATAACCTGAACAATGACAATATTCGCCAAAATGGCAAACCAATGTAAATAATTGGTCATCTGGTTTCTTTCAAAGAATAAAAGCTTAATAATAGAAATTACTATAATCAGGGCAGCAGCTGTTAAGATTGTACTGCTAAAGAAATTCCAGTTCATTAGGGGCGTATTTAACTAATCTCTTACAAGGCCTAAAATTAGGTGCGATCCTGATAAGAATCATACATCGTAATTTTATGAAAACCACAAAATGTACAATGTTTTTGTGCCTTAAAATTAAATATTAAAATTGAAACTCGTTATACTATGTTTATCATTTGCTGTTTATAATGTATAGTTGTGCAGGTTTATTGTATAAATGGAAAATAGCTCTCAAATGCGATAATTTCTTCAATTAAGACCACTCGTATTGCAATATTTGACCGATATTACACACTAATACCGAGAACCAATTCGATTTTATATGAATATAGGACTTTTATCGGTCAGTATGAATGTCTATTCGACCCGACGAATAGTAGAGGAGGCCCAAAAATTAGGGCACGATATTGAACAGATAGACCACACAAAATGTTCGGTAAAATTGGGTTCAAGAACACCCCAGATCTATTATCAAGGTGATAACATCACTAATAAGTTCAATACCATTATTCCTAGAATTGGTTCAAAGGTGACCAAACATGGCGCCGCCATTGTAAAGCAGTTTGAGATGAACGGAGTGTTCAGCACTGCCCGTTCTTTGAGTATAACAAGAGCGAGGAATAAAGTACGCACTTTGCAAATTATGGCACGAAAGGGTATTCCGATCCCCGAAACCCTTTTTTCGATAAACCCTGATGATATTGAAGAACAGATCGAGCTTTTGGGCGGTGCCCCAGTCATCATTAAGTTACAAGAAGGCACGCAGGGCTTGGGCGTGATTTTGGCAGAGAGCAAAAAATCGGCAAAATCGATTATTGACACCTTTTATAAGATGGATACCAGTATTTTGATCCAGAAATATATTGAAGAATCGAACGGTGAGGATATCCGTATTTTTGTAGTGGGCACAAAGGTGGTGGCCAGTATGAAGCGAAGTAGTGAGGCTGGTGAATTTAGATCCAATGTTCATAGGGGCGGCAGTACTGAAGTGATACAACCAACGAACAAAGAGTTGCAAATCGCCCTTAATGCCACCAAGTACTTAGGACTTGGGGTTGCCGGGGTCGATTTGATCCGTTCTGAAAAAGGCCCTTTGCTCATTGAGGTGAACGCCTCGCCCGGACTGCAAGGAATAGAAGCGGCGACGGGGGTGAATATTGCTAGGGAAATAATATTATTCGTTGAAAAAAATGGACGTCGTAGAAGAAAATAAAGATATTACAATAGGTGGAAAGACCGTTCGCCCCGGTGAAGATAAACTGTTGAAAATAAGTATCGATAGGCTTCCTACTGGCACCTTGATCGATATTCCCGTATATGTTATCAATGCCAAAAAACCGGGCCCGACAATTTTGGTGCAGGCGGGGCTGCACGGTGACGAGATCAATGGCATAGAGATCGTTCGGCGTATGATGGCAGAAAAACGATTCAAGATCAAAAAAGGGGCGATTATCGCCGTACCCATTCTCAATATTTTTGGGTTCATCCATTTTTCTAGGGACGTACCTGACGGGAAGGATGTAAACCGAAGCTTTCCAGGTATCAAATCAGGTTCAATGGCAAGTAGGATCGCATACCATTACGTGTCTGAGATCATGCATCAAATCGATTATGGTATCGATCTTCATACAGGTGGCGGGCAACGGCATAACTTTCCGCAGATAAGATATACCCAAGAAGATGAAAAAAGCCAGAAATTGGCCGAGGTGTTCAATGCCCCATTTACCTTTCCGTCAAGATTGATCAAAGGTTCTTTTCGAAATGCCGCATATAAAATGAACAAGCCCACTATTGTTTTTGAGGCAGGCGAAAGCATGCGTTTTGATGATTACGCTATTATGGCGGGCATGCAGGGCATTTTAAACATACTGAGGTATTTTGAAATGGTGGCCAAAACAGAACCCCAGCTTTCAGAACGGGTCAAAACCGTTCATATTCAAGAACGTAAATGGCTTCGTGCCGCAACGGCGGGAATGTTCATACCGGAACTTACCAATGGCAGCGAAATCAAAAAAGGACAGGAAATGGG
>JAJRSY010000233.1 GCA_024278565.1 Bacteroidota bacterium | reverse complement strand
GACGCCAATGATCACAACGAACATTGAGATCAAGGTTGCCCTAAAACTTCGAAAGAAAAAGAAGAACAGTAATGAGGTCACCCCAAGTGCGGCCAAGATAAACTTACCGATCTCATCGATTATATTTTGAGAGTTCATGGTGCGTATATAGGGCATACCCGATATGCGAACATCGAGACCGGTCTCTTGTTCAAAACCTTCTATCAGGTTGATCATGTCTTTGAGAATGAAATCTTTTCGAACAGAGGTGTTGACAATATCTTTGTCGAGATACATTACTGTACGAATTGTACGGGTCTCTTTGTTGAAAAGTAGATTTTCATAAAAAGGCATATTGTTGAAAAGATGGTGCGTAAGGCTGTCTACTTCTGTTTGGGTGCTTGGCGGTTTTTTGATCAGCGGTTGTAGTACAAATTCTTGTCTTTCGTTATCCTTTACCAATTCTTGAAGGTTGTCGGTAGATAGCACAAATTCAACTTCGGGGAATGCGCCCAATTGTTTACTCAGTTTATTCCATCGGTTAAAATTTTCGGGCTGATAAAGGGCACTGTCCTTTACTGCAAAAACAACCGCATTACCTTCTTCGCCAAACTGTTTTAAAAAAGATTGGTATTCTAAATTCACTGGGTGGTCGTCGGGCAACATATTTGCTGGCGAGTTTGAAAAACGCATGTTTTTCCATTGAAGTCCCAAAAACACCGTAATAACTGCTATAAGAAGTAGAATTAAGATTCTATTTCTTAAAATGATGCGTGCTGTTTTGGCCCAAAAGCCTTGCTTGATTTTCTTTGCCATAGTCCGGTTTTCACCTTGTACAAAGGTAGAACATGAGCAGTAATGTTCCTAAGATGCCAAAAAGAAACTAGGGCAGAAAAGACCAATTGGCAAAACCTCGTATTTTATGGGGTTTTTACCTGTTGCTGTTTTAATCTGTTGTGCCATTGATAAACCTACGGTTGTTGGTTTATCGAATACTGCCTTTGGTCGATTGAAGGTTTAAAAACTATCTTTGTGAAAAAGTATGCGCTCCATGATTGAAGAAGACTTTGTTCCTTCTCCTTATATGAATGAGGTAGAAGAAGGGAAAGTGACTTATCGGTCGCCCAGTAATATTGCACTGGTAAAGTATTGGGGCAAAAAGGAAAATCAGATTCCTGCCAACCCTTCGATAAGTTTCACCTTAGATGCGTGTGCGACAATCACTTCTGTTTCGTATAAAAAACGAGTACGAAAAACTTCGAATTTCTCGTTTGATCTATTTTTTGAGGGAAGTATGAAAGAGGAATTCAAACCGAAAATAGAAACCTTTTTCAATCGTATTGAAAACTACCTTCCTTTTTTAAAAGACTATCATTTTACCATAGAGACGGCAAACTCTTTTCCCCATAGTAGCGGAATTGCCTCTTCGGCGAGTGGCATGTCTGCTCTGGCTCTTTGTTTGATGTATTTGGAACGGGAGTTGAGCCCCAATATCACTACAGAATTTTTCACTAAAAAAGCATCTTTTTTGGCCCGTTTGGGGTCGGGCAGTGCCTGCCGTAGTATTGAAGGTGATTTGGTACAATGGGGAAACCATGAGAGTACTGAGGGCAGTTCTGATTTGTACGGTATCAAATTCTCTAATAAGGTACATACGGTGTTCAAGAATTATCAAGATACGATCCTTTTGGTAGACAAGGGTGAGAAGCAAGTAAGCAGCACGGTTGGCCATGATCTGATGCGCAACCACCCGTTTTCTGAACAACGTTTCGCCCAAGCGCATGAAAACCTGACAAAATTGAAATCGGTTTTTGCAGATGGAAATTTAAATGAGTTCATTAAAATCGTTGAAAGTGAGGCCTTGACCTTACATGCGATGATGATGACAAGCCTGCCCTATTTTGTGTTGATGAAGCCGAATACCTTGCAGATCATCAATAAAATATGGGCCTTTAGAAAATCGTCAAAAACCAACCTTTGCTTTACCCTTGATGCAGGGGCGAATGTACATGTGCTGTACCCCGAACATGAAAAGAAAGAGGTGTTCCAATTTATTAAGAATGAGTTAGTTGTATATTGTCAAAATGGGCAGTACATTTGTGACCAAATTGGTTTTGGTGCTCAGAAAATAATTATTAATAAGAAATAATTATTAACGAAATAGTTCGTTTATTGTTCATGAGAGAGAACATTATTAAGACCAAGAGTTTCGATTTTGCCGTGGAGATTGTTTATCTTTATAAAGATGTCGTTGCCCAGCATAAAGAGTTTATGTCTAAACAATTTTTAAGATCGGGAACTTCGATTGGAGCAAATATTAGAGAAGCCGAATTGATTAATAAAATGACAATTAATTTAAAGGAGGCAAACGAAACTGGTTATTGGTCGGATCTGTTAAATAGAACGGGGTATATTGAGAAAGAAAAATTTATTCAATTCAAACAAAAAATAGAAGAACTATTAAAATTATTGGTAAGTATTGTAAAATCTTCGAAAAAATAATTCATAATTCTTCAGTATTAATTTTTAATTATAAGAATGAAAGGACCTTTGTTTTATTCGAAAATTCTTCTCTTTGGAGAATATGGCATCATAAAAGATTCCAAAGGTCTGTCCATTCCCTATAATTTTTTTAAGGGGGCTTTGAAGGCGGTTGAAAATCCGTCAGAAGAGGCTAAAAAATCAAATCAGCATTTAAGGTGTTTTGTCGATTATCTTGAACAAATCGGAAAAAATAATCCGCAGTTGGTTTCGTTTGATTTTGATACACTGAAAAAAGATATTGGTGCGGGTATGTATTTCGATAGCTCTATTCCACAAGGGTATGGTGTTGGTAGTAGCGGGGCCTTGGTAGCTGCTGTTTATGATAAGTATGCAAATGATAAGATTACCGTTCTTGAAAACCTTACCCGTGAAAAGTTGTTGCGGTTAAAAGTTATTTTTGGTGCTATGGAATCTTTTTTTCATGGAAAATCTTCGGGTTTGGATCCCTTGAACAGTTATTTGAGCCTTCCTATCCTCATCAATTCACAAGATAATATAGAATCTACCAGCATACCTACGCAAAATACTGAAGGTAAGGGAGCGGTCTTTCTATTAGATAGTGGGTCAACAGGAGAAACTGCACCCATGGTGCAGTTGTTTATGGAGAAGATGAAGCAAGAAGGTTTTCGCACGATGTTGAAGAACCAATTTATCAAACATACAGATGCTTGTGTTGAGGATTTTGTAAACGGAAATGTAAAATCACTTTTCGGAAACCTGAAACAGCTTTCCCATGTTGTACTCGATAACTTCAAACCAATGATTCCTGTCAAGTTCCATCAATTATGGAAACAGGGCATTGACACCAACGACTATTACTTGAAATTATGTGGTTCAGGTGGTGGAGGTTATATTTTGGGTTTTGCCCAAGATTTCGATAAGGCGAAAACGGCACTCAAAGACTATAATTTAGAAGTGGTATATAGTTTTTGATTTTTTCCAAAAGATAGAATTGTTTTCCAGCCTTTTTCGATAAGACCGGTTTTACGAAAACCAATGGTTAAAACAAGCAAAGATCCTACTCAGAACCTTATCAGATAAACTCCAAAAATGCTTAGTAGAAAAAACAAACTCTTACTTCTAAAGTTATTGAGTCTGTTTTCGGTGGTTCGGGGCTATAATATCTTAATGATCGTTTTGGCTCAGTATGTAGCATCTGTTTATATACTTGCGCCCCACCTTCCGCTTCGAAAAGTGGTTTTTGATTTAAACCTGTTTTTTATTGTTGTTGCTTCTGCCCTTGTTGTGGCTAGTGGGTATATTATCAATAATTTTTATGATGCCGAAAAAGATTTGATCAATAAGCCTGCCAAAAGTATGTTAGAGCGGTTGGTAAGCCAACGTTTTAAGTTGACCACCTATTTTATGCTTAATTTTTTAGCGGCCTTTGTCGCCAGCTATGTATCTTTTCGAGCGGTCTTGTTTTTTTCGGTCTATATTTTTGGTATTTGGTTCTATTCGCACAAACTAAAAAAGATTCCGTTTGTAGGTAATTTAGTCTCGGCCATATTGGCCATAGCGCCTTTCTTTGCGGTTTTTGTTTATTACAAGAATTTTGAGACCGTGATTTTTGTTCACGCCCTGTTTTTGTTTTTGTTGATTTTGGTGCGTGAAATGATAAAAGATTTAGAGAATATGACAGGTGATCTAGCCCATAATTATCGAACGATACCTATTATGTACGGCCCCCGTATTTCTAAAATTGGTATTACGATTTTGGTGCTGCTTACCCTGATTCCTTCCTTATTACTGATATCGAAATTTGATGTGGGGCATATGAACTATTATTTTATGGCATGTATAGTCTTACTTCTTATGTTCTTGGTGTTGCTGTTCAAATCAAAGGAAAAAAGGGATTATGTGTGGCTGCACAATATTTTAAAACTCATTATCATTGCCGGGGTTTTCAGTATATTGTTGATCGATGTTGATTTGGTGCTTCATAGAATAGTGTGACCCGATCCTTTTGTAAAAGTTCGTACCGAACATCCGAAACCCTTTCCTACCTTTGCAAAAAGAAGAAGCATGGGTAGATTGGACTCCAACAAGAATAGAAAATCATCACGAAAAGAAGGAGAGGCTTTCAGGCGGAAGGGTTTTGTCAAGGGTAAACCTAAAGCCAAAAAGGGGCAAGAGGCCAAAACACCATCAGACCCTAATGTAATTCGATTGAACCGCTATGTGGCCAATTCCGGTGTTTGTTCAAGACGGGAAGCCGATATTTTCATTTCTGCCGGTAGTGTAACCGTAAACGGTAAACCAATTTCCGAAATGGGGTATAAAGTAAGGTTGACCGATGACGTTAGGTTTGATGGGAGAAGACTGAACCCCATAAAAAAGGAATATGTGCTATTGAACAAGCCCAAAGATTTTGTGACCACCGGCAAGGATGATAGGGGTAGAAGAACGGCTATGGGCCTTGTTGCAGGGGCTTCCAAATCAGAACTCCCGCCCGTTGATAAATTAGATAAAAGTACTACGGGGCTCTTACTGTTCACCAATGATGGCGAATTGGGAAAAAGATTGGCCCGGCCTAAAAACGGACTAAGGAAAATCTATCACGTTACCCTTACCAAAGAATTGCGAAGTGCCGATTTGAAACGTATACAAGAGGGGGTGACCGTAGATGAAAATACCGTAAAGGTCAAAGAGATCAGTTTTGTTGAGAATGCCCCAAAGAACCAGATCGGTATTGAGATCTACAGTTCTAGAAACAATATCGTAAAACGTGTTTTCGAAGAACTTGATTATACCATTGCAAAGTTGGATCGTGTGGTATACGGTACACTTACAAAGAAAGACCTGCCACGTGGCCATTGGCGCTACCTGACCGAACAAGAGGTGATTAATTTGGGGATGGTGAAGTGATGTTGTGCTTTTTTGTGTTCATAGAACAAATCTAAAATTTTGATTTGTTGCGTTAAGTTATTGAATTTAAGCTTCGTAATATTTATATAATTTTTTTTTCCTTCTGAGTTTTTCTGGTTATAGCTGAATTCTCAAAGTCTGACCACGAGGACAAAACTATTTTCCTGGTCTCGAAGTCAATTTTTTCAATGTTAAGTTCGTCTTCTTTACAAGAAACTATTAAAACGAGAAGAAGAATTAGAAAATATGGTTTCATTAGTGAAAATGGTGCTTTTAGATTGTGTACAACATGTTATACGATTCATAAATATAGTAATAACCCCTTTTGTAAACTATGGGATATAACTGCCCATCAGATTTTCTCGCTACGTAGGCAATAAAAAACGGCGCACTACGCTATCTCCTCCATTTTCGCCCGTATCCCATCCAAACACAAATTGCCCAAGCTGCCCTCATGGGTATGTTCGATATTGCGTTTTGGTTTAAAAGTACCGTCTTGAATTTCTTGCCCCATTTTTTTATAGGCATCCCTAAAGGGCATTCCTGACAAGACCAGTTCATTGAGGGTATCTACACTAAAGAGGTAATCGTATTTAGAATCTGCAATAATGTCTTTATTGATCTGTATCTCTTTAAGGCTAAAGGTGAGTATCTCTAAACAGGCCTTCATGTCTTGAATGGCGGGCACGATTATTTCTTTGACCAATTGCAGGTCTCTATGGTACCCGCTGGGCAGGTTGTTGATGACGAGTGTAAGTTGGTTGGGCACGGCCTGTAGCTTGTTGCATTTTGCACGTACCAGTTCAAAAACGTCGGGGTTTTTTTTGTGCGGCATGATGCTGCTGCCCGTGGTCAGTTCATCGGGGAAGGATATAAAATTGAAATTCTGGCTCATGTACAGGCAGATATCCATGGCCATTTTGAAAGGGTGGCCGCTATGCTTGCCATTCCGAAGGCGGTGGCTTTTTCAACTTTTCCCCTGCCCATTTGAGCGGCGACCACATTGTACTTTAGGGTCTCAAAGCCCATTTCTTGGGTGGTAAAGCTTCGGTCGATCGGAAAGGAACTACCGTAACCCGCAGCACTCCCCATCGGATTCTGGTCTGCGACCTTGTATGCGGCATTTATAAAATAAAGATCATCGATCAAACTTTCGGCATAGGCTGAAAACCAGAGTCCGAATGAAGAGGGCATCGCAATTTGTAAATGCGTGTAGCCGGGCAGTAAAATCGCTTTGTGTGTTTCGGCTAAATTCAATAGCAGATCGAAAAGCGTTTTGGTCTGGGTTTTTATTTCAGACAGTTCATTTTTCAGATACAAATGCATGGCGACCAAAACCTGATCGTTTCGCGATCGTGCGGTATGGATCTTCTTGCCCGTGTCACCCAATTTTTCAGTAAGAATGAATTCGATCTTCGAATGCATATCTTCAAAAGTATCTTCAATGGCAAACGTGCCATTTTGTATTGTTTTGGCAATGGCATTCAGCTCATTTACCAAAGCTTTGGTTTCTTCATTGGTCAATAACCCGATTTTGCCCAACATTTTGGCATGTGCCTTTGAGGCGATCACATCGTATTTTGCCAAAAGCAGATCGAGTTCTCGATCGATGCCCACGGTGAAGTGGTCTATTTTTTTGTCGGTGCTAAAGCCTTTGTCCCAGAGTTTCATAGTGTATTCAATTGTTAGTAATGCCAATCAAGTGTCAATTTCAATTGCCAGATTTAAGCCTGCCCACCGCAGGCATGGTTCAAATACAATAGTTTTGAGTTTGTGTTTTGATACTTGTGTTTGAACCTGAATTTGTGTTTGTGTTTATTCTTTTAAAAATCTCTCTAAAATTTTAATGTACAGGTCAATTCCTTCCTCGATCTCGTTGATGTAAATATACTCATCTGCGGAATGTGAACGGGTACTGTCACCAGGCCCCAATTTTACCGATTGGCAGCTTAATGCGGCTTGATCCGACAGGGTTGGTGATCCATAGGTTTTTCGGCCCAATGCCATACCACTTTTCACAAGCGGATGATTTTCGGCAATCGCAGATGAATTCAGGCGTAACGAACGTTCTTTGAGTTCGCAAGGGGCTTCTTTCGTTAGAATATCGGCGATTTCCTTATTGGTGTACCGATCGTTCACCCGAACATCGATTACAAGATCTACTTCTGCGGGCACTACATTGTGTTGGCTTCCGGCATTGATCTGTGTTACGGTCATTTTTACTTCGCCCAAGGCCTCAGAGATTTTTTCGAATGTATAGTTTTTAAACCATTGCAGCACTTCTATGGTATTGTAGATGGAGTTGTTATCATTTAGGTGTGCGGCATGTGATGGTGTGCCTTTTACAACAGCATCGAATACGACCAATCCTTTTTCGGCTATGGCAAGGTTCATCAAGGTAGGCTCACCAACAATGGCGACATCTATTTTTGGTAGACTGGGCAAAAGTCCCCTTAAACTGTTTTTGCCGGCATTTTCCTCTTCCGCCGAGGCGACCATTAAAATGTTGTGGTTGAGACTGTTTGAATTAAAAAAATAGGTAAAAGTAGCTATCAAAGAAACCAAAGAACCGCCCGCATCGTTACTGCCCAAACCGTACAGTTTGCCATCTTCGATATGGGGGTGAAAAGGGTCTCTAGTATACGCTTTGTTCGGCCTTACGGTGTCGTGGTGCGAGTTAAGGAGCAAAGTGGGCTTGGCATCGTCCCAAAATTTGTTCTTGGCGAATACGTTATTATTATCACGTGTAAAGGGAATTTCGAAAGCCGTGAACCAATCTTGGATTGCTTCGGCGGTCTTATCTTCTTCTTTTGAAAAGGACTGTATGCTTATCAGTTTTTTCAATAGCCCTATGGTCTTTTCCGTCAGTTCTTTTTGTTCCATTACCGTTATAATGTTATGGTTGTGAATAAGGTGTTGTTCGGTTCCAGCATTTCCATATCTCCCAAACAGACTTTAGCTACGTTTTTTCTAAGTGCATGAAAGCAATTTTCCAATTTGGGAAGCATGCCATCAGCAATTATCTTAGTGTTCAATAGCTCTTGATACTTGGTGCTATCAATATGTTTTACGACTGATTTTTCATCTGAAATATCCATTAAAACCCCTTTTTTCTCAAAACAGTAGTACAAGATCGTTTCATAGGTACCACTCAGGCCAATAGCTATTTCCGAAGCTATGGTATCTGCGTTCGTATTTAGGAGCTGACCGTTGCCATCATGTGTCAAGGCACAAAATACAGGGGTCAATCCTGCTTCTAACAGCGAAGTTATCAATTCAGAATTGACCCCATCGATATCGCCCACAAAACCAAAATCAATAGCGCCAACAGGTCTTTTGTGGGCTTGGATCGTATCACCGTCAGCCCCACTGAGACCAATCGCATTTGTACCGTGCGCCTGAAGTTGCGACACAATGTTTTTGTTGGTCAAGCCACCGTAAACCATGGTGATAACCTCAAGACTTGCGGCATCTGTAATTCTTCTGCCCTCAACGAGTTTTGATTCAACACCCAGTTTTTCAGCCAACTGTGTAGCCAGTTTTCCTCCTCCGTGCACCAGAATTTTATCACCATCAAGTTTTGAGAACAATTTTAAAAACCGAGCCAGTTCGGGTTTGTTCTCGATGACGTTCCCACCAATTTTCACTATGGATAGTTTCTGTTTCATACACAATTTTCAATTCTCCAACCAAGAGTTTTTTTAATTATTTAGCATCCATCATTCAGTTACAAGATTCCCCCTTTGGGCCTGCCTGCCGACATGGCAGTGGCTAGGGGAGGCTTTTCAGTATTTTCTTCAAAACCAGCTGCGCTGCATAGGTTCTATTGTTTGCTTGTTCTATTGCAAGGGATTGGTTTCCGTCCAAAATGGCATCTTCCACAACCACATTCCGTCGAACGGGCAAGCAGTGCATGAATTTGGCCTTGTCGAGTTTTTCCTTGGTCATCATCCAAACTGGGTCTTGACTCAAAACCTTTCCGTAGTCGTTATAACTGCTCCAGTTCTTCACATATACAAAATCGGCATCTTGTAACGCTTTTTGTTGGTCGTGTTCTATTTTGGTATTCTTTGTGATGTCGGGATCCAGTTCATAGCCCTTGGGTTGGGTAATCACGAAATCTGCATCTTGCAATTGCATCATTTCCACAAATGAATTTGCTACTGCATGGGGCAGTGCTTTGGGGTGCGGTGCCCAAGAAAGCACCACTTTGGGCCTTGCTTTGGTGTTGTGCTCTGCAAGGGTAATGGCATCTGCCAAGGCTTGTAATGGGTGGCCGACAGAACTTTCCATATTAACAACGGGAACGGTTGCGTACTTTGTAAATCCATTCAGGACCAATTCGGCCTCATCTTTTGTTTTATCGGTAAGGGAGGCAAAAGCCCTGATGGCAACTATATCGCAATACTGCGAAATCACCTGCGCCGCTTCTTTAATGTGCTCTGATTTGTTTTGGTTCATTACCGTACCATCTTCAAACTCGAGCGCCCAACCTTCGTTTCCAAAATTCATGACAACAACCTCTAGCCCCAGATTTATAGCTGCTTTTTGCGTGCTGAGCCGTGTTCGTAGGCTGTTGTTAAAGAACAACAAACAAATGGTTTTGTTAGTTCCCAATTCTTGAAACAGTAAAGGGTTTTCTTTTAGCGTTCGAGCTTCCGCTACCCAATCGGGTAGTGAGTCAATATCTTTTATTGAGAGGTAGTGCTTCATTTTATTTTGGTGTATTTGCTGTCACCATTAAAGGCATCGATAATAAAATTCTCTTGAAGTCCGTTTACGATCCATGTTTCTATTCTTGCCGATTGGGCAATGGTTGCCGCATCTATTTTTGATTGCATGCCACCAGTACCGTGCGAAGATATAGAATCGCTGATCTCTTGTTGCAGTTTTGCTAGATCGACAACCTCATCGATGGTTTCTGGGGCATTATTCTCAATGGAGGCTTTCGAATAAATGCCATTGGTATTAGTTGCGATAATCAATAGGTCGGCACCTAATAAGGCAGCGGTCAAAGCCGCTAACTTATCATTGTCTCCAAACTGTATTTCATCGGTCGCCACCGTATCGTTTTCGTTTATTATGGGAATAAAATTATTGGCCACCAAAACATTGATCGTGTTCTTGATATGTGCCTTTGCATCTGGATTTTCAAAATCTGAATACGATAATAGGCATTGCGAGGTAAAGAGGCCCAGTTCACGAAAATTCTCTTGAAAAATTCGCATTAAATGGGGCTGCCCTATGGCTGCCAAGGCTTGTTTTTCGGTAATGAGGGTTCCGTTGTGCTCTAATTTCACAAATTGTTTGGCCGCGGCAATTGCTCCCGAGCTTACGATGATGAATTCGTAATCATCTTTTAATATGGCAATCTGCCGCCCGATATCCTCAATTTTACCTCTGGAAATCTGATCGGTTTCCTTGGTCAGGGTATTGGTGCCGATTTTCAGTAAAATGCGTTTTTTGCCCATTATTGTTTTAATAGTTTTCCGAATGTACGGGTTCTCCCCCTTGGGGGGAGTTAGAGGGGGCTTTCACCTCACCTGCCCGTTGCCCAGAATATACCATTTATTGGTTACTAAATGTTGTAGGCCTATTGGTCCCCTTTGGTGCAATTTATCAGTACTTATAGCCAGTTCGCCCCCTAATCCGAATTGCCCCCCATCGGTGAACCGTGTTGATGCGTTATGGTAAACCGCTGCTGAGTCTACGGCATCCATAAAGGTTTTTGCCTTTTCGTTGTTACCAGTGACGATAACCGCTGAATGACCACCCCCATAGGTGTTTATTTTAAGTATGGCATCTTCTAAGGAAGCTGCTTGGCCCAAAACAATTTTATGATCCAAGAATTCCTCATACCAGATACCCTCGTTTTCAATGGCAGTGGTGCCATCAATGCTTTCGAGTGCCTTGTCTGTAAAAATCTGAACCTTGTTGCTTTGCAGTTCCTGAATTAACTGTTTAATGAATTGCTGTTTTCTGGGCATATCGGCAGCGATCAGAACCTTGTCGAGCGCATTGCAGGCCGATATTTTGGTGGTTTTTCCGTTGATGATGATATCGAGTGCCATTTGTAGATCCGTTTCTGAATCTACGTACGCAAAATTATTGCCCCTACCACTTACGATTACGGGGCAGCTGGCATGTTGTTTCACAAAGGCAATCAGTTTTTCACCACCCCGGGGTACGATCAAATCTATTTTCTGGGTAGGGTACTCAAGAAAGCTTTGGGTTTGGGTTCTATCATATTGCAAATAAGTGACCCAATCTTTTGGGCAGCTAGATTCTTCTAAGGCTCTGTGCCAAAGTTGTACCAGTGCCAAGTTGCTGTTCAACGATTCCTTCCCGCCTTTTAAAAGAATTTTGTTTCCTGATTTAAAAGCGATTCCGGCAGCTTCTATGGTTACGTCTGGCCTAGATTCGTAAATGATGAGAATCGTACCAAAGGGGGCTGTTTTGTTGCTTACTTGCATTCCGTTTTCGTGGGTAAATTGAAAACGTTCAACTCCCAAAGGATCGTTTTGTAGCGACAGGTGCTGTAGCGACAGGATCATTCCGTCAATTTTCGCATCGGTTACCACTAGACGGTCACGCATGGCAAGGTCATCACCTTGGTAGGCCAGCATGTCTTTTTGGTTCGCTTCCAAGATAGTACTTCGTTCTTTGTCGATCCACTTTGTCATGGCATTAAGAACGGCGTTTCTTTGCGTTATGTTCAGGGTCAGGTTCATGACAAGGCCAATTTTAATTGGTTAAAAAATAAGTCTATTTGTTCTTTGGTGATGTTCAAAGCGGGTAAAAAACGAAGCAGGCATTTGTCTTTTGCACCACCAGTGAACATATGTTGCTCATAAATCAGTTTTTTACGTAGTTCCGCTACTTCAAAATCAAATTTGAGTCCCAACATCAATCCTTTGCCCTTTACCTTTTTTATTTGTGATATTTTGGCAGCACACGCTCTAAAATAAGCTTCCATATTTTTGGCGTTATCAATAAGGTTTTCTTTTTCGATGACCTCTAAAACCGCTAACGACGCTGCACAGGCAAGATGGTTTCCGCCGAAAGTTGTGCCCAGCAATCCGTATGACGCTTTAATGCTGTTGTGTATCAATACACCACCCACGGGAAATCCGTTCGCCATGCCTTTGGCGACGGTAATGATATCGGGTTGTATGCCATGGTGTTGAAAGGCGAAGAATTTTCCACTTCTGCCGTACCCGCATTGTACCTCGTCGGCAATGAGCACAACGTCATTTTCTTTGCACAGTTTAGCGATATTTTGGAAAAACATCGCTGATGGTTCGTCCAGCCCGCCCACACCTTGTATGGTTTCTATAATTACCGCACAAACATCGCCTTTAGTTATTTCAGAAGTAAAGGCATCAATAGCGTCAAAGGGTAAAATAGTAGTCTTTTGCTGTTTGTTCAGGGGTGCGTTTATTTTTTCATTATCGGTGCTTGCCACGGCTGCCGATGTTCTACCGTGAAAACCGTTTTTAAAGGCGATGACCCTTGTTTTTCCGTTTTTGAACGACGCCAGTTTTAAGGCGTTTTCATTGGCCTCTGCACCGGAGTTGCAAAGAAAGAGGTTGTAATTTCCACAGCCCGATAACTGCCCTAATTTGTCCGCCAATTCTTTTTGTAACGGATTTTGCACCGCATTGCTATAAAACCCAATTTTGTTCAATTGGGCATTGATTCGATTTATATAATGGGGGTGTGAATGTCCGATGGAAATTACGGCATGACCTCCATAGAAATCAAGATATTCCTGCCCGTTATCATCAGTCACCACAATTCCTTTTGCGGTTACGGGCGTTACATCATAAAGGGGATATACATCAAATAGATTCATTTTATTTATTTTTTCAGACCTGCAATTCAGACCTACAAGGTTTTGGAAACCTTGCAGGTCTCTTTTTTAAATTCACTGATTTTATCGTACGATGCTATTATTCCACGAATCAGGGAAGAGCTCAATCCCTGATGCTCCATTTCATTGAGTCCTTTGATCGTACAGCCCATGGGCGTGGTTACCCTATCTATTTCCTCTTCAGGGTGGTTGCCCGATTCTATTAACAGGCTAGCGGCACCATTACAAGTGTGCATGGCCAGTTCTTGGGCTTCTTTGGCATCAAAACCCAACTGAATGGCCCCTTGGGTGGTGGCGCGGATCAAGCGCATCCAAAATGCAATACCGCTTGCGCAAATAACCGTAGCAGCTTGCATTTGTTCTTCGGGAATCTCTAAAGAATGTCCCATTCGATCAAAGATCGACCTGGCAAGCCCAATTCGTTTTTTGCCTTTTTCATTGCTGCAAATACAGGTCATTGATCTGCCTACCGATATTGCCGTGTTGGGCATGCTTCGAACGATATTTTGATCTTTGCCGATGATGCCTTCTATTTTTTCAATACTGAAGCCCGTAATGGTTGAAATGATCACATGGTTTTCGGTCAAGAGGTCTTTGACCTCGGTGAGCAATTTTTCGATATGGTTCGGTTGTACGGCAAAAATAAGGAT
>JAJRSY010000232.1 GCA_024278565.1 Bacteroidota bacterium | reverse complement strand
CTCCTTGTAAACGATTTTGGTAAATTTAAAACAGAAAGAGAGGTAAGAGCCTTTTTCTATGAAAATTTGTTCAATCAAGCTAAAAGTCTTTTAAAGAAACAAAGAAACAAAGATTTAAAAGAGGCTGTAGTAATTATGAACACCCCAACACAAGTATGGGTGCAATATTATAACTTTACATATCAATGCAATAACTGTGACAAATTTAATAAGACTTTTGATTTTGGAATTATGACCCCCCAAATAAATTATAGTTTTGCCAACGGTAATGGCTTTAGTTGGGGCAATTTTAGTTTCAAGGCAAAATTTAATTTTAAAAAGCCCAATGTCACGGGACTGAACGCCTATGGCATGGCAAAAAGAGGAGGTAGATGGCATGGCAGCAAAATAATCTTTTGAAAAAATACGATTATATCTTTGGCTTATTTTTTACGGTACTGGTTTCTGCACAAGAACCAGTGCCTAAAAAAGAGTACCACCGAACCAAGCGTATAACTTTCGGTGTTCGGGCCTTGGCCTTTGTAACTTATAGTGAAGATTCTTTGCTAGAGCCCGATAACCCATTTGATTTCAATAATGATACTAGACTTATAGGCATGAATTTATCGGTCAACTATAATATAATAAATGGTATTTCAATAGGTGTTGGTAGTGGTTTTGAGACTTTTACCCAACCTAAATTCACTTATGTGCCCCTGTACACAAGATTGGCCCTGAACGGGGGTACGGTAAAGGACAGTTTTCATGTAGAGTTAATCATCGGGGGGCACTTTACCAATGATAGTAGAAGAGGTGGTCTACATCGGTTTTTGTTGGGGTATAGGTTCAGAGTGCACAAGACCCTATTTGCCGATGTATCAATGCTCTATACCTATCAAAACCTTTACCAAACCTTTGATGGTTCACAACGGCTCGATAATTATTATAATTTTGATAGTATCGGACTATCGATCGGTTTGGATTTAAATTAGTTTTACATTATGAAAAAAAACGTAATTGTATTGTTGGCACTGCTAATAAGTTTGTTTCAAACGATTCAAGGCCAAGAAGGCCTGGAAGATAAGTTCAATGTAAGGCTCGGTCTAATTGGCGGGTGGGCTTCTTATGATAAACCATTGGGAGGTTCCTTTTTGCTGAACGGAGAAATTGGCTATGTTGGTGGAATCGTAGGGGGAAATTTCTTATTTACCTCAATTTTGGAAATAGAACCAAGGTATTATTACAATGTTGACAAGCGTATTCAAAAAGGCAAGAGCATTAAAAACAATTCGGCAAACTATTTGGCCATGCATTTTTCTTACCTGCCCGACTTTTTAATATCGACAAAATACGCTAGTACGAATATTGAGAGAAGTTTCAATATCATACCCACCTACGGCCTACGAAGAAATATATCGGGCGGGCTGAACTTTGATTTTGAGATAGGTTTAGGCTATCAAGTCAATAATGGCACGGAAAATAATGTCGTGCCAAACCTTGGGCTTGGCCTAAGCTATAGTTTCTAGGAGAGTATTTTTTATAATAAACTAATCAAACATAAAATTTTCGGTATGAAGTTCGAACAAAAAATCATCTTATTTAGTATCACTTGTTTTCTTTCCTTAACAGTGAAAGCACAGAATACCTCCATTGGTATTGGCGCAGGATTATTGAACGGAAGTGAAAGAGCGGTTAGAAGCGGCGGTAGCGCATCGGCGTCGGATACAGGTTTTTATGCAGGGGTTTTCTCTGATTTTACCCTATCGGAAAAATTCAAGTTAAAAGCGGAACTGGATTACGGCAACCTTGGCGAGACCAGTTTCGGGTTTTTGTCCGTGCAGGGCAAATACTACCCAATTCAGAAATTGTACGCCCAGTTCGGCCCTCAGGTGAGCCATATATTCAATCAATTGGGCAGTACGCTGAAAGACACTGGTTTTGACCTGAGCTTAGGGGCGGGGTATGATATCACCGAAAATTTTCATGTACAGGCGAGATACGTGATCAACCTTACGAACCGGAACAATACGGGGTTTGATCAGACTTCCAAATTACGGTGGCTGTTTGTTGGTGTGGGGTACAGTTTTGATTTGTGAAATCATCATAAAAACCCCTTCTCTTGATCGCCCTCGATCAGTTCTCGGTTTTGAATTGTTCAAGGCAATAAAAAAGTGGCACAACAATTCCTGCAACCCTTTTTGCCGTTCCGGGGCACGGGGAATAAACCGGGCAGGCAGGGATTGAAAACATAGGTATGTCGGCAAGAAAATCCTGGCAGTAGTACCATACAGGTGAAAGACAACATCGGCATTCGTCGGGGCTCCTCACTTTATCACCCTATCGATAAGAAGATGCCAGGCCCGCTAGTGTCGTGTCATGGCTCAAATGACGCACCAAGTCTTTTTCTTTTTTACTCATCATAAAAAGACTCGCGCAGCTACGGCTATGCTTATTTTTTATCATTTCGCATCCCGAAGTTTCGGGACAAAAAATAACTGCGACTTATCCACCATTTGAGACATGACACTAGTCTAGCGTCTTTCCTTTCAAATAAGTTTCAGGTGTCAAAATTGCCAATTCACTTTTTTTAAAATCTTTTAAGTTTCTTGTTAAAATAACTTCGATCTCTCCATTTTCTATTGCAGAATAGTTTTGTAGGGCATCTTCAAAATCTTTGAATTCTGAATTTAATGCGCTAAAAACCGCATTTTTATCCATTTTAATAATATCGATTATACTGAGAAGTTGTTTTATTCTCTCAACTATAATATCGTGTTTGGCTGTTTTCCTTAGCAAATAATAGACATTGGAAATTATCACAGGAGTTGTAGATCCGTTTAATTTGTTTTTTTCGCACAAATTTAGAATTTCTGCGGAATACTCCGCAAATGGTTCTCTATCAAAGAAGAAATCCAATAGTACATCTGTATCTATAAGAACATTATCCATCTACAGGTATTTTTCTTCCAATCGATTTCCAAGCTCTTTTTTGTAATCCATACTTTTGGTCATTTTAAAAGAACCCCTTAAGGATTTTACAACTGGACCAAGATCAGTGATTTTCTTTTTTCGTTCTTCTTTGGTGAGTGCTTTTAAATAATTTTCGATGATGTCAGACAGGCTTCGATTTTTTTCTTTCGCATACTCCTTTGCTCTTTCTATTATTTCTTGTTCTATCGTCAATGTCAATTTTGTGTTCATGATAATGGGCTTTGGAATCTTATAGAGACAAAGATACGAAATCAAATCCAATCACACGTACTTTATTGTTATTTTTTACACGTGTTGTTGTTTGTGGCCGATGTTTGGCGCAAATCAGGGGTAAGGCCAATAGGTTAAAATAGTATCGATGTGTATAGAGCGATTTTTATATATAAACTGGGATAAAAGGGTAAAAACTACCTTTTGGGCAAGACTGTGCTTGATTGGAAAAAAAGCTCGAACCGATCACTTTTTTAATAAATAACATCAATAATTGTAGGATTAATCATTTTTTTTTTTTTATTACTTTTAACATTCCAGACCAACTTTCCACAAAACCAAAGATCATGGACCTTATAGGTCTTTGATTCATTGACCGTATTGATATTAGGGTTTTCCTATGATCGACATCAACAAAAAAACCCCTGTTGGGGGAAGTCTTAGAATCAACATAATCGCTAAATAAATGTATAACCAAAAACAATGGCCCATGAAATAGAACCAAGGTACCAACAGGGGATATTGCTTACAAAGATAAGCAGCCCCGTAGCTAAAAATCAAATTATTAACAAAAATTTTTAAATACGAGGATGATGAAAAATAGAAATAGAATAGTACAGTTGTTTATTGTGACCTTGTTGTTCTTTGGTTGTCAGACCGAGGAGGTTGTAAAGGATACTGTTGAAGAGAACACAACTTCAATTGAAGATTTGCAAGAGGTATTTGTAGCAGATACTGAAAGTTATAAAGAGGTCGCATTGCTTTTGGGCAAAGTAATGATGGATAGCGAGATAAGAGCTGAGATCGACCAAAAGTTGAATGAAGTTGATAGTTTTGGTGAATTGGCGAGTTTATCGTATCTTTTAGGGGTAGAGCATGGTTTAATGAAAAACGAAATTGATGTTTTCGCATTAAGATCAGCAACCTCAAAATCAAATGAAAACGCACTTTTAAAGGCAATCAGTTCAGAATTGCAAAGAAATAGTTCTGATTATTCAAATACGCTACCTTCGTATGAGAGATTATATAAAGGAGGAATCGGATCAAAATCTGATATTTTGCAAGAATTGGCAGTTTTGTTGGCTTCAAAGGAAATGCAGATATATTTACCTTACGACGATACTATTATTTCCGGCAAAACCAATTCCGATGATTTTTATATCACTTTTGATCCCGTGGTCTATGTTGAAGAAAATGAGGCATTTAAGTATGTTCAAACCAAAACGGAAAAACAAGATTACACACTACAATCCATAGGTATGGTCGATAATGACTTTTTGGACAACAACCCCGTGTATGTAATCGGTCCAATAGATGATTGTGATATTATTGGCCGAACCTGCGATTATGTTGACCTATTCCCAATTGGTGACGAGGATGATGATACTCCGCCTTCTTACACTGGAGGGCCAAAATTGCTGACATATAATGTAAACCATAGCGACATTGAGGAAAAAGATATCATCAGCACAAGATTTTCTGGGTTTAGGTTTCACGATAAAGATTGGTTGGGATTTGGGGCCACTCGTCAAAAATTCGTTCTAAAAAGGGGGTCGGGCAGTTACGCTATCTCTTCCAATGGGATAATTACCGCATCCCTCTCGGCCTTTGACGTTGGGTCCAAGTTTAGGATAAGGGCAAAAGGTGTAAAAAAAGGATGGTGGTACGATGTGGATCATTCATTTGATGATGATTGGAACATGAGCGAAAACGAACAGGCCTTTGCGATTTTCACAAAACATAGGTTTTCTACAGAGGCATCAAAAGAGCTCACAATCAAGGGTGGAATAGCCTTAAAGGGGGGCAAGGCCACGCCTGTTGCAGAGGCCACTTCAGCAAATAAGCTTGTTATTACCGTTGGTGGCGCTAAATTTAGGGCAAATATGCAACTTTCAAGAAGACAGGTACTGTCCACGATCGTGGGCAAGGGCCTTACGAACGAAACAAGAGGGGACGGAACCAATTGGAACTCCAAAAATATGGGTGTTTTCAATTTTTACCTAAAACATTATTACACAAATCTATAAAACCGGTCTTTTAGAGCCAAGATCTTGAATAATCAATGTTCTTGGCTCTTTTTTCCAAAACTTTAAACCAGTTTATATGAACACGAGGTTGATTTTGACGATGTTGGTTCTGTTTCTCGCAACAAACTCTTTTTCCCAAGAAAATACCGCAGAAAAATCAATGGTATATTTGGGTGTTGGGTATCCCAGCCATGGTGACATGACCATAAGAAAGAACAGTTTTTTGGCATCTTTTGGCTATCGCTATGAATTTGCGAAAAATTTTGCCGCTGAGGTTTTCATACTACATAGTTCTGCCAATAGTAAGTTGTCGTTTTTTAACGACAAGGAAGCGGTCATCGAATATGTCAATACCGAAAATATCGGACTGGGATTTCTTGACTGGAGCCAAATTTCAACTTTTGCCACGGGCGTAAAACTGCACTGGTTTCTACTGAACAAAACAAAACATAAACTTTCTTTCAATTTTGGTGGGGGGTATTATATAGCTTCTTCTTCGATCCAATCGTTTCAAGAAACTGTTATCGATGTTGAAACGGAAATGGTGATCGATGTTGTACAGCGTGAAGGGTCGAACAAAAGACAAAAACCATTTATTATACCAGGCTTTACGTACAACTTTCAAGTATATAAAACCTTTGGTGTTGGATTGGAGGCCACCGCATTTTTCGAACAGGGTTCCGAGGGTTTAATAACTGATGTGCCCGTTCTAAGTGATTTTTATGCATTGAGCTTTATCATAACCCAAAAATTTTAATCAAATCATGAGCCGTATATTGTGTTTTTTAATATGTTTTTTTTTTATGTGCCGGGTTGTTGGGCAGAATAGCGATAAATTTGGTTTTACTGTCGGCTATGGTGTTGTACGCAATAGTTTCGAGACCCGCAGTGATTTTCAAAATTTGGGCTACGAGACCCCAAAATACGGTAAGGCTTTTCAGTTCTCACTTGATATAAAGCTATCTGACAACCGTTTTATGGGCTTGGGGTATTCTTTACAGTCCACAAAGAAAACCTTGAACACTGATATTACCGTAAATGTAGAAGGTTTTGAACAAGGGGTCGGTATATTATGGCAAAATTACAGACTTGAGAACGAGGCCCAATTCTATGAGCTGTATTATCGGCAAAAATTCAATAAAAGAATAAATGCCACTCTAGGGTTTTTTTACTATAGAAGGTTCAACGGGAATCTGTTCTTTGATGGGCAGCAGTATGAAAATAAATATTTTGTTATACGCGATAGTAAACCAAGAGCAGATGACATAGGTTTGTTCCTGGCCCTTGATTATCTTTTCCCCATTAAAAACTATGTGGAAATAGGGTTGCAGGCAAAGGTCTTTTATAGCTTTTCGGGTATTGAAGCGATTACTGTGGCACCCATCGTCAGGTTCAACCTTTGATAAATTTCCGTACCGATTAAAAATTGGCCTATAAAGAGTTTCATCTTTCGAACCTTATGGAGCAAGTTCTAGAGGTAAATCCTGATTTTGAGGAATTGGATGAACTTAAGTCCGCAAAAGGAGAAGAACCAACATTTTATCTTGAGAACCTATTGTCGCGCAGTTTAGAACAAAAACAAAGTTCGGCTAAAAAAGACCCCTTTAAATCGTTGGAAGCATTTATTGATCTGGAAGGAGAGAGTTGGTACCCGGTCCTTAAAAGACTTAAAAGAAAAAAAGGAAATGGCAAAAAGGCCATATACCTCTTCAATAGTTATGATGAGGCCACGGGCAAGGAATTTGTCAAAGCTTTTAAGGTAAACAAAAGAGGAAAATTGAAATTGCTCAAAAGAAATTTTACTAAAGAAATGTTCGATACCGATTCTGAAAGTGGTAAAGGGGCTTCTTCATACTATCAATTAAGTATAGTTAGTTGTGCTCCTGACGGTGATATGAAAAAAAGTGCTGAAGGGTGCTTGGGTGGAGGTGGAGGTGGAGGTGGAAGTGGAGGTGGAGGTGGAAGTGTGCCTTCGTCATTCAAGCTAAAAACAATTAATATCAAGGACAAGAAAGAAGGTTGGTTAAATAGAGCCGATATTCATCATATAGCGGTACTTTGGGAATTCTTTGAACCGAACACTTTTTATAGTAGCATGTTCTATCACATTTCAGGTACTGAAATACGAAAGGTTAAAAAGAAAGAGTTGAACGAAAATTTGAGTGTTGATAAATTCTTAGCGTCGCGCAATGCAAGCGGTGTATTACAATACCTGATTTTTGAACATGATAATTTTCCTGCTCCTGAACAAGAAAGTATAATATCTGGTCCCTTAGGTACTACATTTGAAATTAAATACAGGTCTTGGAATAAAGATTATCATCATCAGTTACTTAATGTAAATCAGAGCAACCCAGGTATTCCCAGCATCTCTAATTTTTCTATCGATAAGAACGAGATCTATTATAAGATTCAGTAATTTTCTAATTTGTTATGATGAAAAAAACCACTTATTTGTTCTTCTTGCTTTCCGTGTTAAGCAATGCCCAAGAGAATTCTGCCTCTAGAAAGGGGGAAATACAATTTGATGCGGGTTTTGAGTATAGAATAACACCCATTTATCGAACTTATGCTGTGAGGCTTAGCTCCTTTTCTCCCCATTCTTCTGTTGATGAAAGTCGTCAAAATTCTGGTATGGGCGTGAATTTGGGTATGGAATATTTTTTGGGCAATAATCTGTCCTTGGGGTTTTCAAACACGTTTCGCTACGACTTTATTGTTTCCGGTCAAGACAATATAGAATCCGACTTTGGTGTTGGGGCGAACACTTACGGTCTTTTAATAGACTATCATTTGTCTTTAAAATATTATTTTAAATTATTTGGTGCAGGTGATTTTTTTATAAGTGGTGGATTTTCCAGGCTCAATACAAATAGTGATTTCTCATCAAAACAGTCTTTTTTTGATGATGGGGGCAATCTAATAGGATCAATTTTGAGTATTGAAAATTCTAGTTTTTTTGCGAACAGGTTTGAACTGGGTTATGCAAATGGCAAGGGAATAATAGGTTTGGGCATCTTTATGTCTCAAACTACTAATTACTTTGATGATACAACGTCTTTTATAGTTCCTTTTGTAAAGCTCGGTATAAAGGTAAATTATAGATGTAAACGATGACAGCCCTGAGAATATAATAATCAGGGCTGTTTGTTTTATTAAAGAAGTTCGTACAATGTTAAGATTAAAAATAATTGTAAGTTGTTTATTTCTGATGATTATCAGAGTACATGGTCAGGTTCATGAACCACGTTCAACTCTAGGGTTAAACCTTCAAACCTTTTCATACCCATTGTTTTTGGGCAATGAACAACACAAAGAACTAAAGTTACATTTTGACCTTACTGAAAATTCCAAGGTTGAATTCCAAGGCTTTTATGATACTTACCTATTGGAAAATCGCTTTAGGAGTGCAATAGCATTCAAGCAATATGTAAATAAAAATTTTTATGCTTTAATCGGAGCGGAAGTTGAGTGGCGGCAGGGGGTAAGTTTGGCACCAATAAGCAAACCTCCTAGATATAGTGTTAGTGGTGGGTTTGGATATGATGTAGAAGACTCCTTTTCCCTTGAGTTAAAGAGCAACTTTGCGCTTAGCAAAGATAGTATGGGGGCTTTTGGCGAGCCATTTATTTCAATGCCACAAGTTTATTCAATAGGCAGCAAAGTCAAATTTTGATAATTTTAATCACTGTTGTCCGATTAAAATTTATACAACTGCTCAAAACCTATATATATATATATATATACTCATGACACATGAAAAATCGGAGAATTTAGAATGCGTATTTTAGTTTCTAACAAGGCACGACATAGCGGGAGCTATGGGCGAGGTGGAGCGGTGGCAAAAGCATAGCCGCTTGTGCTGAGCGATAGCCGAAGTATACTACGGTTAATAATTTTAACGCCGTTAGAGGCTAAAAGACGCTTACCTGCCTGCCGGACAGGTAGGTAAAAATTCGGGCTTTCATGTGTCATGAGTATAATAGTCGATAGGGCGTTTTCTATAAAGACATACCTTACTTTTTAAATTTTCATTTATTGTCAATACGGTCATTTGTTAAAATAATGTTTATCAGCTAGTTACAACCTGCCTGTCCGGCAGGCAGGTCAAGTCTTTGTTCTTACAGCGAACTTGCCTGGCCGGCAGGCAGGGCGGCCTTATGTCTTTTATCGGACAACAATGAATTTTAATGCATCCTTCTGGGGTTAAACCCCTCGCCTTTTGGCGACGACTTTCCCGCCGGACGGGCAGGAGTTTTTTGCCGTTCGCTCTACGCCGTACGTAAAAAAATGTGTAAAGCAATGGGCGATAACGTAAAGTTCTTTAGTCGCCTTTATGCGAAAATCAAACCTTTCGGTCTTTGGCCGAAAGTAGTTTACTCTTTATTCTTGCAGTGACTTGTACTGAGCCTTTCGGCTTCGCTCAAGACGGGCGCAGTCGAAGTAAGCGGTCTGATATCTCTTTTACCTGTCTGGCCGGCAGGTCGGGCATTAATAAAAAGTAATATCGTTTCTTTGTATCACAAACATTGACAATGACAGGAACGGTTTATAAATCTACAGGAAGTTGGTACACGGTAAAAACCGATGTCGGTAGTTTTTATAAATGCAGGCTAAAGGGTAAATTTCGTATGCAGGGCATTAAAAGCACGAATCCGGTTGCGGTTGGTGATACGGTTGTTTTTGAAATTGAAAAAATCGGTGATGAGACCGTGGGTGTTATTTCTGCGATCGGGGAGCGAAAGAACTATATCATTCGAAAATCGGTCAACCTTTCGAAACAGACGCATATTATCGCAGCAAACCTCGATTTGGTATTTTTGATGGTTACCTTGAACAATCCCAAGACCTATCCCGTTTTTATAGATCGGTTCTTGGCGACGGCCGAGGCCTATGGTATTCCTGTTACCTTGTTATTCAATAAGGTGGATACCTATACCGAAAGTGAATTGGGCGAGGTAAAGTATTTGGCCGATATGTATCGTGATATTGGCTATACTTGTTTGGGGATATCCGCAAAAACAGGAAAAAATATAGATGGGGTACGGCAAATTATGTTGGGCAAAACCAGTATGTTCGCAGGCCATTCAGGGGCGGGCAAGTCCACTTTGATCAACCTGTTGGAACCTACATTGAGCATAAAAACAGCCGAAATATCAGAACAACACCTTCAAGGGCAGCATACCACCACTTTTGCCGAAATGTACGACCTTAGCTTTGACGCCCGAATAATCGACACCCCTGGAATTAAAGGATTTGGAATCGTGGATATGGAAAAAGAGGAGATAGCAGACTATTTTCCCGAATTCTTTAAATTGAAAATTGATTGCAAATTCAATAATTGTTTACATTTGAAAGAGCCGGATTGCGCCGTCAAAAATGCTTTGGACAATAATATGGTAGCTTTGAGCCGCTACAAAAGTTATGTACAGATGGTAACGGACGAAGAAGAGAACTACAGAATCGATATTTATGATAGTAAGAATTGACAAAAAGCCCTACCTTTTTTGGGAAGGGTTGGCGAAGGGGCTATGAGAGCG
>JAJRSY010000231.1 GCA_024278565.1 Bacteroidota bacterium | reverse complement strand
GGCAGATTGTTTTTATACGTTAAAGATAAAGGACCTACAGTTCCAATAAGCCATTGGTTTTTGTTACACCTACAGCACTTTCTTGCATTTTAGCTTTTTCGGCATCACTTAATGGAATATCAACAATACGTTCTATTCCGTTTTTGCCCAAAATTACGGGTACCCCAATGCAAATGTCGTTCAAATCGTATTCCCCCTCTAAAAACGAAGAACAGGGGAACATTTTTTTCTGGTCACATGCTATTGCCTGCGCCATAGCCGAAACGGCCGCCCCAGGAGCGTACCAAGCACTTGTACCCAATAACCCGGTCAGTGTTGCGCCACCTACTTTGGTGTCAGCGACCACTTGCTCTAACCTTTCCATTGATAAAAATTCGGAGACCCGTATACTGTTTCTTGTCGCATGTGATGCTAACGGCACCATACCCTTATCACTGTGCCCACCGATCACCATACCGTCAATATCTGATATTGGAGCCTGCATTGCTTCGGCCAAGCGGTATTTAAAACGGGCACTATCCAAGGCCCCGCCCATACCTATAATTTTATTTTTGGGCAAATCGGTTGTTTTGTGCACCAAATAGGTCATGGTATCCATCGGGTTGCTTACCACGATCAAGATAACATTTGGCGAATGCTCGATCAAGCTGGATGATACGGATTTGACAATACCGGCATTAATGCCTATCAGCTCTTCACGGGTCATACCCGGTTTTCTGGGGATACCCGAAGTTATAACGGCAATGTCACTACCGGCAGTAACGGAATAGTCACTTGTGATACCCGTGATTTTAGTGTCAAAACCGTTCAATGAGGCGGTTTGCATTAGATCCATGGCCTTGCCTTCGGCATAGCCCTCTTTGATATCTAACAAAACAACCTCGGAAGCAAAATTTTTAATGGCGATGTACTCTGCGCAACTAGCACCTACGGCTCCTGCGCCTACTACTGTGATTTTCATATATGGAAGTTTAAGTGAGTGATTTCATTTGAACTGTAAAAATACGAATTCCCAAATGAAAAATATCGATGAAATACACTTTAATCCCTTTAAAACAGTGAAATAAAACACGATGAAATACACCTATTGTTAAAAAAAATAGCACTTCAACGAAGAATAGCGCAATAAGTTGCCATACATCGAATTTTAGCAATACTCAACAAATAATCTACGTTCTAAATACGCTGCAAAACTCCGAATCAGAAAATACCTACAAAATGAAAAAATTATTTTTATTCCTAGCAATTATTGGAATCATACTTGCCAGTAACTGCTCAAGAATACCTGAAAACAATGATCCAGTGATCGGTATTTGGTCAAATAAAGAGGTTAATCAAACCTCAAAAAGCACCATTCGCAAAGAATGGATCTTTAACGATGCCTACCTAGGGCGGTTTCATACCTATAACAACAATAAAATTGAGGTGCTGACAGATTTCAAATGGAGCGAGGACAGTGGTATTTACACCATATCCTATCCTGGGTTAGAAAACACACCCAATGATATTGTCAGTATGAAAGATACTCGTTTAGAAGATGCCAACGGAAATATCTTAGCAACACGGGAGTGATACTCGATAGTTAACCACTAAGTGACTGTAAATAAATAAGTGCTTTGAATTTGATTCAGAAATTTTGTTTTTAATTGAGGCAGGGCGGAGCGTTAAGAAAATGTCCTGCGGACATTTTTAGCGAACGAGCCGGCTTGTAGGGTGGTAAAAGCATAGCTATGGTTCTATTTTTTAACGAAAAGTAAAGACAAAATAGCAAGTCAAAACAGAGTGATTATTTATACTCCTGCCACTTTAAAACCCGAAATTTCCGCCTGCCTCGCCGGCAGGCAGGCTTGCTCTTTTTCCGCCGATCGGCATTAAAATTTATAGCCATAGCTATGGCTATGCCGATAAATTTTGCCTTGCTCGCCGAAAAAATAGACTGCCCGTATTCTCCCGAATTTTAAAGTGGCAGGAGTATATTTACAGTCACTAGAGCCCAGTAAAAAATTTCAAAAAAAAACCCACATCAAATGATGTGGGTTTTTTTTGAAAGTATAAATTACTACTACACATCAATATTTGCATAAATGGCATTCTTCTCAATGAACTCCCTTCTTGGTGGTACTTCATCACCCATAAGCATAGAGAATATACGATCCGCTTCCGAGGCATTTTCGATGGTAATCTGCCGTAGGGTCCTAAAACTTGGATCCATTGTGGTATCCCATAATTGTACGGCATTCATTTCACCAAGACCTTTATAGCGCTGTATACTTACACCGCCACTATAACTATCTGCAATGGCATCACGTTCTTCATCATTCCATGCATAGCGTTTTTTGCTTCCTTTTTTTACCAGATACAGTGGGGGTGTGGCAATATATACATGGCCACCATCAATCAATTCACGCATATACCGAAAGAAAAAGGTCAGGATCAAGGTTTCAATATGGCTACCATCAACATCGGCATCACACATAATCACTACTTTATGGTAGCGTAGTTTCTCAAGATTCAAGGCCTTACTGTCCTCCTCTGTACCTATTGTTACACCAAGTGCTGTATAAATATTCTTTATCTCCTCATTTTCAAAAACACGGTGTGGCATGGCCTTTTCTACATTGAGGATCTTACCACGGAGCGGGAGTATCGCCTGAAAATTTCGATCACGACCCATTTTGGCCGTACCCCCTGCCGAGTCACCCTCAACCAAAAACACCTCGCATATGGCAGGATCTTGCTCAGAGCAATCTGATAATTTACCGGGCAGGCCACCAATACTCATCACCGTTTTGCGCTGCACCATTTCACGCGCCTTGGTGGCGGCGTGTCTTGCCTGAGCGGCCAACATTACTTTCTGAACGATTACCTTGGCATCATCGGGGTTTTCTTCAAGGTAGTTTGTCAACATTTCTGAAACCGATTGACTGACCGCCGAAGAAACCTCTCTATTGCCCAACTTGGTTTTGGTCTGACCCTCAAACTGGGGTTCTGCAACTTTGACCGAGATTATTGCAGTCAGGCCTTCTCTAAAATCGTCACCTTGAACCTCGAATTTTAGTTTATCCAACATTCCTGAGGCATCGGCGTACTTCTTTAGGGTACTGGTAAGTCCGCGTCTAAAACCTGACAAATGTGTACCCCCTTCATGGGTATTGATATTGTTCACATAAGAATGTAGATTTTCGGTATAGGATGTATTGTACACCATGGCCACCTCAACGGGAATGCCATTTTTTTCACCTTCCATCGAAATCACGTTCTGTATCAGCTGCTCTCGATTACTATCTAGAAAACGAATGAATTCTTTTAATCCTTCCTCAGAATAAAAGGTCTCACCCAAATAACCCGTTTCGCTATCTTTATCTTTCTGGCGTTTGTCCATAATAGATATGGTAACCCCTTTATTCAAATAGGAAAGTTCTCGCATACGGTTTGCCAGCGTTTCATAACTGAATTCTATGGTTTGCTTAAAAATGGTCTCATCAGGATGAAAAGTTATTATGGTGCCCCTCTCCTTGGTCTCACCAATACTTTTTACGGGATATAAAGACTTACCACGTTCATATTCTTGCTCCCATACTTTACCATCTCTATATACCGTGGCCCTCAAATGGTCTGAAAGTGCGTTTACCACCGACACCCCTACTCCGTGCAAACCACCAGATACTTTATAGGAATCTTTATCGAACTTGCCACCCGCACCGATTTTGGTCATTACCACCTCAAGGGCTGAAACGCCTTCTTTTTTGTGCAGATCTACGGGTATGCCCCTACCATTGTCTTTTGTGGTTACGGAGTTATCCTCGTTTATGACCACGCTAATGGTATCACAATAACCGCCCATGGCCTCATCGATAGAGTTATCGACCACCTCGTACACTAAATGGTGCAAACCCCTTACCCCAACATCGCCAATGTACATTGAGGGGCGCATGCGCACATGCTCCATGCCCTCGAGGGCCTGAAT
>JAJRSY010000230.1 GCA_024278565.1 Bacteroidota bacterium | reverse complement strand
ATTTAGATGAGTATAGCTACCGCCTAAATAGGTCGATTCACAAGCAAACTATATTTGACAACCTAATTAATAGAATGATAAATACTCAACACATAGGTTATCAGGAAATTAAGATAAGAAGCTAACTTGACACCTCTAATTATGTATTTAAAGTGTATTCCTTTATCTGGGAGAGTTAGTTGGAAGTTAAGGGTTAGCTGCTTTCCTCTTTCTGGCCCATGGCCATCAGATATGATTTTAGAAAGCGATCGATATCCCCATCCATAACTGCATCTACGTTGCCGGTTTCTTCTGCCGTACGAACATCTTTGACAAGTTTATAAGGGTGCATTACATAATTACGAATCTGTGAGCCCCATTCTATTTTCATCTTTGAGGACTCTATCTCTTGTCGGGCTTCCATCTTTTTGCGCAATTCGATTTCGTACAGTTGCGATTTCAGCATTTTTAACGCCGTGGCCCGGTTATCGTGCTGCGAACGTGAATCAGAACAAGAAATCTGTATTCCCGAGGGTTTGTGTGTTAATTGCACTTTGGTCTCCACCTTGTTGACATTTTGACCGCCTGCACCACTTGAACGTGCTGTGGTAATCTCCACATCTGCAGGGTTGATGTCAATCTCTATACTATCATCTACCAATGGGTATACATATACCGATGCGAAAGAGGTATGCCGTTTCGCATTGCTATCGAAGGGCGAGATGCGTACCAAACGATGTACACCGTTTTCGCCCTTAAGCCATCCGAAGGCAAAATCACCGTCGATTTCTAAGGTTACTGTTTTTATACCGGCGACATCACCAGCCTGGTAGTTGAGTTCTTTGACCTTGTAACCGCTCTTTTCACTCCACATCATGTACATACGCATCAGCATAGCCGCCCAATCGCAACTTTCGGTGCCACCGGCCCCGGCCGTGATCTGTAAAACAGCAGCGAGTTCATCACCTTCTTCAGAAAGCATGTTCTTGAACTCAAGTTTTTCAATGGTGTCTAAGGTTTTATCGTGGTGCCTTTCTACTTCTTCTTCACCAACCTCACCTTCTTGCTGAAATTCTAGCAGTACCTCAAGGTCACCGACCAAGGTTTTTGCCGCATCATAATCATCGATCCACTTTTTCTTGGATTGTATGAATCTCATGTGCGCTTGTGCCTTTTGGGCATTGTCCCAGAAGTCCGGTGCAAGTGTTTTTTCTTGCTCGTTTTCTATTTCTATCAATTTGGCATCAACGTCAAAGATACCTCCTTAACGCACCAAGGCGATCTAAAAGACCCTTGTAATGGTCTGTTGTGATTGTCATTCTATTTTGATTTTAGACAAAAATAGAATTTAACTATGGTTGTGCAACCAAATTTCTATAAATTTATAGGTGCTACCACGAATGTTGTGGAAGATTCAAATCAGTTCAAAATGAATGAACGGGTCAATGTTTTAATGTGAGAATAGGATAAATATAATCGATTGTATGTCAATATATCTTGAAAAAAGGGGGCGAGCCTGCTACGCCAGAGACATGGTCGTATATTTTTTTTAATTCTTTTTTTGACTTTTTTTCCTTCCGTAGCCTTGCTATGTAACTCAAAAAAGGCTTCAAAATGGCAAAAAATCATTAATTTTCGCTTCAATCCAAAAAGTTTAAACCCGTTCAGTACCAACTTCCATATAAACCAAAAAAATATGAAACACTATTTTCCTTTACTCCTTACCCTGCTATTATCTATAACAACGATAGTGGCTCAATTTGTTGATAAAACCAAGGATTTTCAAAAATTCAAAGGCTTTTTTGATTTTCATTACGATAAAAGAACAGACAAGGTATATTTAGAGGTAACTGAACTTAATAAAGAGTTTTTGTATGCCTATTCTTTGAGTAGTGGCATCGGAAGTAACGATATAGGATTGGATCGGGGACAACTAGGAAATGAACAAGTTGTGTATTTTGAAAAACATGGAAACAAGTTGATGCTTGTACAGCCGAACCTTAAATTCAGGGCACTGACAAATAATGCGTTGGAGAAGAGGTCGGTAGAGCAGGCCTTTGCAAAATCGATTCTTTTCGGCTTTAAGATCTTGAAAGAAGAAAAAGGAAATTATCTGTTGGATATCACTGCTTTTTTGATGCAAGACACACACGGTGTAGCCCCCAGGTTAAAGAATTCAAAGCAAGGTGCGTATACTTTGGATACAGATAAAAGCGCCATTTCTTTAGAGCGGACAAAGGCTTTTCCCAAGAACATTGAATTCGATGTATTGCTCACCTTTAAAGGAGAGCCCAAAGGGGATCATATTCGCTCGGTAACGCCAAATCCGGCTTTGGTTACCGTGGCGCAGCATCATTCATTCATTGAATTACCAGATGACAACTATAAAAAACGGGAGTTCGATACTCGCAGCGGATCTTATCCTTTTTCGTATTACGACTATTCTACACCTGTTCAAGAACCTATTTTAAAACGTTTTATAACACGACACCGTTTAGAGAAGAAAAACCCAACTGCCGCAGTTAGTGAAGCCGTGGAGCCCATTATCTATTATTTGGACAATGGCACCCCCGAACCCGTTCGCTCTGCTCTGTTGGAAGGGGGGAGGTGGTGGAACCAAGCTTTTGGGACCATTGGCTATAAAGATGCATTTCAGCTAAAAATGCTTCCTGATGATGTAGATCCTTTAGATGTACGCTACAATGTTATTCAATGGGTACACCGTTCTACAAGGGGTTGGAGCTATGGCAGCACCATTACCGACCCACGTACGGGTGAAATCATTAAAGGCCATGTGAGTTTGGGTAGTCTGCGAATTCGTCAAGATTTTTTGATTGCACAGGCTTTTATGAACAAGCCATTTGCCGAAACTGATGATAATTACCAACCAATGTTAGCATTGGCCCTGGCTCGAATTCGTCAACTTTCTGCCCATGAAATTGGGCACACCTTGGGTTTTGCACATAACTATATCGCAAGTAACAATAACAGGGTTTCTGTTATGGATTATCCACATCCACAATTTTCTCTCAAGAACGGGCAATTGGATTTTTCAAATGCCTATGCCACGGGTATTGGAGAATGGGACAAGGTCACAGTGGCCTATTCGTATACCAATTTTAAGAAGGAAACTGATGAAAGAAAAGCTTTAAACGGAATTTTGAACAAAGCCAAAACCGAAGGCTTGCGGTATGTCACCGATCAAGATGCCAGGCCACAGGGCAGCGCACATGCCATGGCACATTTATGGGATAACGGGATGAACGTCAGTAAAGAGCTCGACGATATGTTGGAAATACGTAAGGTGGCCATCGCTAACTTTTCAATTGATAATATTAGAAAAAACGAACCAAATTCTGTTCTTGAAGATGTATTTGTACCCTTGTATTTTTTCCATAGGTACCAAACGGAAGCTGTTGCCAAGGTTATTGGAGGATTGGACTATAACTATAACGTAAAAGGTGACGGACAAAAAACCGTAGCGGTTGTCGATAAGATGATACAGCAAGAGGCATTGAACAGTATTTTAGAAACATTGAACGCTTCGGTAATCGCCATTCCAAAAGCAAAATTGTCTTTGTTTCCGCCAAGGGCATTTGGTTTTGGTAGAACAAGGGAGTCGTTAAAGGGAAAAACAGGTGTTTCGTTCGATGCCCTGTCTGCCCCAGAAACGGCTGCTGATATGACCTTAGTGTTTTTATTGCATCCTGAGAGGGCATCGCGATTGATACAGCAAAAAGCATTGGATCCTATTAATTTGGGATTGGGAGAGGTTTTAAATCAAGTCATCAAAAATACAATAGAAAGAGGGCACGGTGATAGCTATCTGACTGCAGTGCAGCACAACATCAACTTTCGGGTGCTATTTCATTTGATGAATCTAGCGGTACATAATAAAGTACATCCGCAGGTCAATGCGATTACCAACCAACGGTTAAAGAGTTTAAAATCAACTTTGTTGTTAAAGGAAAATGATGCCATAGGAATGGAAATGGTACGTAGAATCGATAATTTTTATGCGCACCCTGATCAATTTAAGGTCTTGAAAGCACCCCAAATTCCTGATGGTTCACCAATTGGAATGGACTGTATGAACTAGTCATTTTTGATATAAAACGGAGCGATGAATTTGTCAGTTCGAGAAATGAAAGAAGGTGATATTGCGATGGTGGTTGACTATTTTGTCAATGCCGATATCGAGTATCTCAGGGCTATGGGGGCGGACAAGAACAAGCTGATGAACAAGGAAGAGTGGATCGGAATGCTTAGGAAGGAATTGCACCTGCCCATAAGTAAAAAGAAGTTCTACTATATGATATGGGAAGTGGATGGGAAGCCCTCGGGGCATTCCAATATCAATGAAATCGAATATGGTACTATTGCCACCCTGCACCTGCATCTTTGGAACAATGAAAAAAGAAGAAAAGGCATGGGACTTGATCTCTTGAGATTGACAATATCACATTACTTTGAGAATTTCGAATTAAAAAAATTGATTTGTCAGCCCTATGCCCTTAATCCCGCACCTAATCGAATCATGAAGAAAATCGGTTTTGAATTCGTTAGGGAATATGAAACAATGCCCGGGTGGATAAATTTTCATCAAACCGTCAGAAGATATGAAATGACCAAAGAAGGGTTTCAGAAGCTTTTTAGTAATTCGAGAGAATCTGTAAAACGTAAGAATTAAGACACATGAAAATAAACCTGATAAGCGACACGGTAACAAAGCCAACCCTAGAAATGCTTGATACCATGATGTCTGCAGAGGTGGGAGACGATGTTTTTAAGGAAGATCCTTCAGTAAATGCCCTTGAAGATAAACTGGCTCGACTTTTTGCAAAAGAAGCGGCCCTTTTTTTTCCGAGTGGTACCATGGCCAACCAGACTGCTATTAAATTACATACCAACCCGGGTGATCAGTTGATTTGTGATACATATGCCCATATCTATAACTACGAAGGTGGTGGGGCAAGTTTTAATAGTGGGGTTTCCTGTAAATTAATAGATGGGCAGAGGGGAATGATAACCGCAGATCAGGTAGCAACTGCCATAAATCCACCTGATTTTTACCACAGTCCCTTAACCAGTCTGGTCTGCATAGGGAACACAACCAATAAAGGGGGTGGCGCTTGTTATGATTTCGGGGAATTACAAAGAATAAAAACAATATGTAAAAAACATGGTTTAGCCTATCATTTAGATGGTGCTAGACTTTGGAACGCTCTGGTTGCCAAGAACGAAACCCCTGAACAGTATGGTGATCTGTTAGATACCATAAGCGTTTGTCTTAGTAAAGGCTTGGGTTGCCCCGTGGGTTCAGCTTTGGTAGGGAGTACCGAATTAATCGATAAAGCGTTAAGAATCAGAAAAATTCTTGGGGGAGGTATGAGGCAGGCAGGTTGGCCGCAGCGGCGACCTATGCCTTGGATAACCATATTGAGCGATTGGCAGAAGACCATCTAAAGGCAAGAGAAATAGGGGAAGTACTCCAAAACTTAGCCTATATCAAAAAGGTGGAACCCATTGAGACCAATATCATTATTTTTGAAATTAATGAAACTCATACTACCGAAGCGGGTTTTGTTCAAAAATTAATAAAAAACGATATCTTTATCATAGGTGTGGGCCAGGGAAAACTAAGACTCGTCACCCATTTGGATTATACGGATGCCATGCATGACGAGTTTTTAAAAATTTTGAGAAATCTATAATCTTGATATTAAGCCATATAGTGTGCCAATTGGGTGAAATAGAAGCTTACTTGCATTGTGCAATAATGTATTCATTCTCATTATGTTTCTAGTGTAGCATCCCTTAAATAAATATACTAATTAAATTTTCAAGGGTTTGCCCGTATAGGTCCATTGAAATGGCTTTGCCCTTGTACGGTTGTATGTCCTGATATATTCCATCAGTTGATCGGCCAACTGCTTGGAAGATGTCCAGACATCGCCTTTTACCACATCCTTTGTCAATATGTTGAACCATATCCCCACCTGGTTGAGCCATGACGAACAGGTCGGGGTGAGGTGCAGGGTGATCTTGCGTTTGCCGCCCAGCCATTCTTTTACGTCTTTATGTTTGTGGACCGAAAGATTGTCGACGATAACGTGAAGTTTCCTGTTGGTGTATTTCCTGTCGAGTTTTTTCAGGAAGGACAGAAAGTTCTCCGCATTGTTCGATTTCATGGTCTTTGCCGTTATTTCCCCGGAGTGCACCGCCAAGGCCGCTATCAATGAGGTCGTGCCGTTTCTTTTGTAAGTGGCCGTCTGCCGTTTCGGGTTGCCGGGCCTCAAGGGCAGTTCGGGCCGTGTCCTGTCAAGTGCCTGTATCTGTGTTTTTTCGTCCACGCATATCACAATGGCATTTTTTGGCGGATCCATGTACAGGCCCACTATGGCCGTCATTTTTTCTTTGAATTCCGGGTCGGTGCTCTTGCCGCACCAATATTCCGTTCTGTGCGGTTTCAGGTCCGCTTTCATCAATATCCGGTTGACATGCGAACGGCTCATCCCGACCTCGTCCGCTATGCGTTGCTGTGACCAGCTCGTGTAACCGCACCCCGGTCTTGAGCGGGCTTTCTGTACCACCTCCACTTTCCGCTCTGCCGAACACACCGGCTTCTTGCCCGGCCCGGGCAGGCCCATGAGCCCGTCCATTCCCTTTTCCCTGAACCTGTTCCGCCATTTGATGATCGTTCTGCGGCTGCTTTTCGTCTCGTTCATTATTTCCTCCACGGTCATGCCCTCAAGTGAGCCCAGCACTATCTTCGACCGCAGTACGTAGCGGTGGGACAACTTGTGCGAACGGCTCCAGGTCAGCAGTTCCAGTCTGTCCGCATCGGTTGCCGGTATCTCTTTCGTTTTTCTTGCCATGCGGCAAATACAACATATTTATTGGTCTCAAATCGGGGTTTAAAACCCTGCAATTTTATTGCAGAACTGTTAGTGGTGCGAAAAAATTTATACATTCGTATATGGGTTCAAATATACGAAAGGGTTCGCATACCGTAGGTCGATTGACCTGTCATATAGTTTGGTCTACCAAGTACCGTTATAAAGTATTGCATGGTGATTTGCAGATTCGTTGTCGTGAACTTTTAATGCAGGTATGTGAATCACAGGAGATAGAGATACTAAAGGGAGTAGTAAGTTCGGATCACGTACATATGCATATCGAATATGCCCCTAAGCTAAACGTGAGCGATATATTGAAAAGGTTAAAAGGACGTTCGTCACGTCTTTTACAGCAGGAGTTCCCTGAATTGAAGAAACGTTATTGGGGCAATCATTTTTGGGCAAGTGGCTATGGTGTTTGGAGTACGGGCAATATTACGGACAAAATGGTGGACGACTATTTAGAACATCATAGGCGGAAGGATTCGGGCGATAACACTAATTTTATACTAGAATAGGGAAGAAGGACTTTCAGTCCTTAGTCAAAGAAACCCCTGCACTTTCAGTGCAGGGTGGTTTAGTTGTAAATTTCCCTGCGCCAAGAGCGCAGGGCGTTTTCTTCAATGCTGTGCATTGATCATGTATCGAACAACCTGAGCTGTTTTACATCATCCGCCCTTCCCTGATTTTCGATATACTTCTCGATTAT
>JAJRSY010000229.1 GCA_024278565.1 Bacteroidota bacterium | reverse complement strand
GCTCACTTCGGCTACGCTCAGTGACCGGGCTACTTTAGACACATCTATTTCCTTACTTAAAAGAGTAGAAAATGAAAAGGCAATAACCGCTACAGATTCCATACCTGTTTCTAAAAAAGACACCACCAAAATCAAAAAAGCAAATAAAAAACATTTGGCCCATTTGCAACAAATGGCCAAGTTTAAAGCTAAAATAAATCCTCCCCCTTCGGGGGAGCTAGAGGGGGCTAGGTCTTTCCCATCCCTAGACCAAAAACTGGCAGATAACAACAACCTGCCAAACGGCAAGGCAGGCTTCAACGTTTCCTTCGCCAATCGCAAACCCGAATTCACCCCTGAATTCGTAGCAGCGAATTTCTCAAAAAACCCCAAGGTAGATACCTTGGTGGCCAAAGCCAAAAAAGCTTTTGAAGCCATAAAAGAGCTGGGCAATTTCGTCGATATCATTACTGGCAAAGAATTATTGGAGCTACCCGTAGGCCTGAGCAAAAAAGACTCTACTTCTGGCAATCGTGTAGAATTAGCAATAGTACAAGTACAATTTAAACCCAAATATGCCGAATTCAAGGCGTGGGCCAGAATGATCATACCCGTAAAAGGCCCTAATGGCGAAGCGAGCCGTGAAATTTATTTTGGGGCAGAGGGCATAAAACTGTCGCATGACGGGGCTCTGATCGGTGATATGAAACTGGTATTGTTGGGCAATCAGCCCATACCCATTAACGGCAACAATTGGCTTTTGACCCTTAAAGGTGGAATCGATTTAAAAACAGGAAAATTCACCGATCAATCATTTATCGAGTTCGATTGTTCGGGCCTAAAATCAATAGGTTTAGAAGGCGACCTACGGGTTTCGCGAAACGTACTCCTGCCCATAGATGATGACGGTAACTATACCTGTGGCACAAGTGGTGATACCCAATTTTTAAAAGACGATACAACGGTCAACAACAAATGCTATGTAGGCACCTCTTTCAGCATCAAGGCCAACGGTTGGAACGATCTATTGATGGAAGTTTCCCTTCCGAAATTTGAGGTAGTGGGCCTTAAGGGTTGGGGTTTTAACATAGAACGTGCCGTATTGGATCTAAGTGATTCGCGCAGTGCCGCCAACCTGACCTTTCCCGAAGGTTATGACAAGTTGTACCCCGGCAATGATCGTTTATTATGGCGGGGTTTTTACGCCAAAGAAGTGAGCGTCATGCTACCCAAAGGCATAGAGAACACCAAGACTTCGGACAAACGGGTAAAGTTCGGAGCGGAGAACCTGATACTGGACAGTCAGGGTGTATCGGGCAAGTTCTTTGCCGAAAATGTATTGAAAACCGGTGATGGTGCTGCCGGAAAATGGGCCTTTACCATTGAGGATGTGAGCATTACCTTGGCAATGAACTCACTTAGTGGCGGTTCTATTGGCGGCGATATCTCCGTACCGATCTTAGAAGAGCCTATGGACTATGCCGGCTATATAGAACCCAACGGCTATGGTCTTGAAGTAGGTTTGCGAAGTGATTATAAAACCCCCGTTTTTTTAGGGGAAATGGTATTGGAGCGCAACTCAAGCGTGGCCATTAATGTAAAAGACGGTAACGTATACCCCTATGCCAACCTTACAGGTAAATTGGCCATAGCGGGGAAAGTCAATCAAAAGGCAGAGGATACATCGACCAGTACCCCAAACACCGATGAGGATAAAAAAGGGTTCAGCTTTACCGGCATCACTTTTCAAGAGCTTGAACTACAGACCGAGCCGGGCAAAAAACCGCTTCAGGCAAAAGCCTTTGGGTTTAATGGTGAAATGAGCCTGATGGGTTTTCCTGCTTCCATAGGCAATCTAACGCTCATTACCCCCAATAACCAAGTAGGGCTTTCTTTTGATCTAAAGATAAATTTGGATGGCGATGGTTCGCATGCCACCACCAGTCTAGATATTTTAGGAAAATTGGAAGACGATGCCAAAATACAGGAATGGAAATTTGAACGGGTAAAAGTAGACGGAATCGAAATCGATTATACCAAAGCGAATTTTAATATCAAAGGTAGTTTAAAGGTCATGGAAGACGACCCTGTGTATGGCGATGGCTTTAATGGTAAATTGACCGCTACTTTTGATGAACTGAAATTCAGTGCCACGGGCAGGGCGATATTCGGTAAAAAAGAATTCAGATACTGGGTAGTGGATATTTGGACAGATACCAAAGAAGGGGAAGAAAGCAAGTTTTTGATCAACTCCTTTGTTGGTGGTGTGTCTTATAAAATGCGTAAAATCAGCGGTAACAGTAGTGGTTTTGATCCTGAATCGGCTAAATACGCACCCGATAAAGATATGGGGCTAGGTATACGGGCAGGGGTTAAAATAAGCACCTCAAATTCCAGTACTTTTAATGGCAAGGCTTATTTGGAAATGACGTATGGCGCTTATGGAGGGCTAGAACGAATAGGCTTTATGGGCGAGGGTGCCATGATGGGCGACGACAAAGGTGGCGCCAGTAGCAACGGTGATTTTGGAGCATTGAACAAGACCTTTGATAAAATCAATGACTTTTACGAGAAACATAAGGACAAGGCAGAACAATTGTCAAAATATGGTAATTTCTTACAATTGTCAAAAGAGGCCATTCCCGTACACGATGTCGCAGCCTCGGGTGCAATAGGGGTGTTTGTTGGTATTGAAAAAGATTTTAAGAACCGTTCCTTCAAAGGAGATTTTGAACTTTATTTAGATTTAGAAGGCGTAAAAGGCGGTGGTGAGAACAACCTAGCAGGGTATGCCAGTATATACACCTCACCCAGTGATTGGCATCTATACATAGGCACCCCACAAAAAAGAATCGAACTGTTATTTGCCCTGACTCCGGTAATAATTCGTGTTGGGGGCTATTTCATGACCGGTACCGATCTGCCCACACAATTAGATCCGCACCCCATGGTGGTAAAAATATTGGGTGACGATATGCTCAACGGCAATCGCAAGGAGAATCAATTGATTACAGGAAAAGGCTTTGCTTTTGGGATGAATTTCGCCTATGGCTACGGGTTCGACTATTTGATCTTTTATGCCAGTGTAGAATTGGGCGCAGGCTTTGATGTGATGCACGCCTACTACCCCAACGCAAAATGTAAGGGGCGATCAGGGCCAGTTGGCAATGATGGTTGGTACTCCATGGGGCAGGTATATGTGTATCTGTACGGAGAATTTGGGGTAGAGGTAGATCTATCCTTTATAAAAGGTAAATTTAAAATTGCCGAAGCCGGTGTGGCCGCCATGCTTCGAGGCCAATTTCCCAACCCGGTTTATTTTCAGGGTTATGTTGGTATGTACTACAAGATATTGGGCGGTTTGGTGTCCGGTAGAATGCGGTTAAAAGTCGATTTTGGCGAAGAATGCGAGTTCGAGAACATGGCGAGTGCCGTGGGTGTACCCATTATTTCAGATGTGACCCCTAAAGACAAAAGCGATGATGTTTCGGTCTTTGCCGCACCACAGGCAGTTTTCAACTATGCCGCCAATAAAGAGTTTATCGTTGATCTTGATGAAGGTCCAAGAACCTTTAAAGTGCAATTGAAAAACTTTACGGTAACTTCTGAAGGGCAGCAATTGAAAGGTGAATTAGAATGGAACGACAACAACGATGCCGTAACCTTCAAACCTGCGGAGACCTTACCCTCTGAAAAAGAAGTGAACGTTGTTGTTGAAGTGAGTTTCGATGAAAAGATTGGGGGTACCTACCAAACCATGGTGGAAGATGGCAAACCGATACTAGAAAAACAGGAAATCACTTTTGTTACCGACAAGGCTCCAGATCATATTCCTATGGAAAACATTGCCTATATGTATCCTGTACTAGACCAACAGAGTTTTTATCCTGAAGAGTACAATAAAGGATACGTAAAAATGAAAACGCCGCAAAACTATCTCTTTGAAAGCGGCTTTGAAATGCGGGCAGAGTTTATGTCAACATCTGGCGGACAGGGCATACGCACCGATCTATCTTATGATCGATCAAAGGCAATGGTATTTTACGATATACCAGAAATGGTATTGAACGCTCCGTATAATTTGAATCTGATGGCTTTTCCCCCGGGAACCGATATTCAGACCGAAATTATTGTGGAAGAAACCGATGCCTTGGCAGGTGGGGAAGCGGGTGACACCAATTGGTTCGACCCTTCATCGGGCAATCAAGAAACCAAAAACGTTTCTGGTAGTGCCGTGGTCGCCAACAAAAAAGCGGCCAATGTAACCATCTCCAACGGCACTCCAAAATCTATTTTAGAATACGGGTTTAAGACCAGTAAACATGCTTCTTTCAAAGATAAGGTGAGAGATTTGACGGTAACCAACAGCCTTATTAACTTCATTTATGCTGATGTACATTCATTGTCCATTAAGGTAGCTGATTATGAATATTTAGATAAACTGGAAATACTTGGCGGCAAGTATACAGAATCCGTCCCTTTAGTATATGCTCAAGCCATTTTAGACGATCAATATTATAAAAAGAAAATATACCCCCTACTTTATGAAAATTATCCGTTGGATGGTGATATACGGGTAGATCGAGAAGAAGCGATCTTGGGTGTACCCCCCATACGTTCTTTTTATGTGGGCAATGAATATTTGGCGAATCTAGAAAACAACCCTTCATCGGCATGGGTAAAAAACAGGATTCCGTTTGTGTACAATCTACCCTATCAATATAAGTTAGATATGGTACATCTAAGGAACAACATTCTAAGTAGATATTCTAATTCTGATGGCAATGAAGAAAAATACAACTTCTTTAAATATTTGACTGAAAGTGCTTTTCCTCCCTTGCCCCTCGGAACGTACAAAGCAGAGCTTATCTATCAAACTCCTGGAAAACTGTATCAAAAGGGGTATGAAATAAAGTATAAAAATGATTAAGCCCCATGCCCCCTAACCCCCGAAGGGGGAATTTATAGACTGTTATGAAATATATATTGAAGATCGATCAAAACTAAAATCATGACAAAAGTAAAATGCAGTTCCCCTCTTGAGAGGAACTTGTCTAAAACTGAATAAACAGATGAAACAAATAACACTACTGATATTCTTTATAGCAAGCTGGGTCGGGGCACAAGACTCCACCTCGGTTCAGGTCATTGCGCGATCCATGCCGAACAAGGTCATGCTGCGCTGGGCCGTGAACCAACCCTTGGCATGGAAAAAAGCCAATGAATATGGTTTTAGGGTAGAACGGGCCACTATTGCCAGAAATGGGGAGGCGGTCGTACCTATAGAACGACAAATGTTGACTTCAAGTCCATTAAGACCCAAACCTTTGGAGGAATGGGAAACCTTGGCGACCCAAGACCAAAATGCGGCGGTATTGGCACAGGCACTCTATGGTGACAGCTTTAACACCCAAGTACCTGGCAGTCAAATGGGGACAGTTTTTGCCATAAACGATGAACTGGAGCAACGCTTTACCTTTGCCCTATTGGCAGCCGAACAAAATTTTGAAGCAGCGAAACTGGCCGGCTGGGGCTTTGAGGACAAAACCATTAAAGAAAATGAAAAATATATCTATACAATTTCGGTGGTCATTCCCGACGAAAACACCATGAAAGTAGACAAGGGTACGGTGTACGCTAGTGCCGATCTGTACGAAGAGCTACCTGAGCCGATCGGTTTGACAGGAGTTTTTAGCGATGGCCATGTGACATTGAGTTGGAATTTTAACCTACTTCAGAACCTGTATACCAATTATGTAGTCGAACGTTCAAAAGACAACCAAACTTTTAAGCAATTGAACGGTGCCCCTATCTTTAATGCCCAGCAACCCAAAGATGCACGCGAAATCACCCTTTTTTATACCGACTCCATCCCAAACAATACCTCGTATCAATATCGTATAAAAGGGAAAACGGCTTTCGGTGAAACAGGTCCCAGCTCAGAAGCCATAAAGGGTGAGGCAGAAGAAAACCTAGGGTTTGTACCTCGTATTTATCAAAAGGAAATACCCACGGATAATAAAGTCATATTATACTGGGAATTTGATGAAAAAGGAAATAAGCTTATCTCAGGGTTTGAACTAAGACATGCCAATACCAATAATGGGCCGTACAAAACCGTAAAAGACAACATACCCAATACCTCAAGAAAAATAACGTTTGAAGGATTGGAGCGGTCAAATTACTTTACGATTGTGGCCATGGGCAATAACGGAGTGGAAAGCGAATCGTACCCTACCTTGGTACAACCGGTTGATTCAATTCCCCCCAAACCACCGGCCGGGCTTTTGGGAGTTATCGACACCACGGGCATCATTACATTGAACTGGACAAAAAACATAGAGGAAGACCTAAAGGGGTATCGCATCTTCAAATCGAACAACCCTGATGTAGAGTTTAGCGAAGTTACTCAATCTGCCTTCGTAGGAGAAGTCTATACAGACACGGTAATAGCCTCAAACCTGAACAAAAAAATATACTACAAAATACAGGCTGAAGACCAGCGTTACAACAGATCGCAATTTTCAGAAGTCCTGGTCGTTGACAAACCTGATAGGATACCCCCATCACCACCCGTATTAAAAAAATATGAGGTAACATCAGAGGGTATTCGTATCAATTGGATTCCCAGTAGTAGTGAAGATGTGGCAACACATGTGGTTTACCGAAAAAATGGGGAGAAGGACGATGCTTTATGGCAAATAGTGTTCGAATCGACTAGTTTAAAGGATACCTCTTTTTTAGATACTAAAGAATTAGAACGTAACGTTTATAGGTATACGGTAATGGCCAAAGATTCAACAGGCTTGGAAAGTGAACCTGCCAACCCCATTACGGTGGTTTGGAATGGAGAAACACTAACGAACAACGATATTAAATTTTCTGGGTCGGCAAACCGTGAATTACGGTTTATCAATCTTTCTTGGAAAGTAAAGCATGATGACATTCTAGAATACCGATTGTATCGAGGAAATGAGGAAAATAATCTAAAACTGTACAAAACCTTGGATGGTACTGCCAAAGGGTATAATGATATAGACCTTGAAATTAATAGTGATTATTGGTATGGGTTGCAGTTGATATTGGAAGGTGGGGTTTTGTCAGAATTGAAAAAATTGGAAGTGAAATATTAAGCTTATGAAAATCTCAAAATTTCCTTTATGCGTTACCATAATTATGCTGACGTTTTCTTTGCAGGCCCAGGTAAAGTACAAGGTAGAATATAAGGTCACTCCTATTACCGAAAATGCGACAGGTGGAATTGCTGAAACCACTCATGAACTTTCATTAAGAACATCTAACGGAAACCCCTATCTTTTTTATTCAGAAGTGGCAATGGAAACTTTTAACATTTTAAGGGTTGCGGATAAAATAATAACGCTTCCAGAAAAGGCTGTAAATATTAGGATGTATTTTAATCATATTTCAGGAAATTCTTCCTGTGTAACAACTAATATTTATGATATAGGATTTAACACGTTTACTTGCAATGCATATTACTTGCCGGAAAATCCTTGTTTTTCATTTGTCAATGAATATTTTAGAGTATATGAATTGCCTTCCTATCAAGAATTAAATAGTTATAACTCGGGAACAAATCTAATCAACGAATGTGAAACAAAAACGTTGATCAATAATGTAATAAGCCCTTCTTCTTGTAGTGACAGGACATTTTATGCATTAGAGTATCGTCTCCCAAATGGGTCATGGGGTGATTTTCTTCCTTATCAAGAAAACCCAAAGGAAGTAGAAATAACCTATTCTGATTTTCCTTCTCTGAATTTAAACGAAAACATAAATTTTAGACTTAGATATAATAATACGGGTACAATTGAATATTCTGAGCTCATTACCTATCAATTTATTGCCTGCTCCCCTAATCTAGTAGGTGCCCCCAACACAACCAACGTCACCTGTTTCAACAGCAATGACGGCAGTGTCACCTTAACCTTTGACCGCAATGTAGCCAATGGTTTTGAAATGAGATACTTCATCTATGAAGGAGACCCTGCTAGTTTTCCCGCAGATAGATTGGATGATGAAACACAGCCTGTATTAACAGGTATGGAGGTAGTAGACAGTCCTAGATTTGCATTGAACAATAGTTTTGAAGGTAAATATCAAGGCTTGGGAGAAGGACGCTATTTTATAGTTTATCAGGAGGTTGACTATAGTGTTGATCCTGTAATCGTAAAAAGCGGGAAAATAACCCCCCAGTTTACCATTGAAGAACCTACCCAGATTACCATTGACAATAATATAGTTGTACAACAGCCAGCTTGTACGGGAGACCTTGGTAAAATAACCCTTACGGGCATGGGCGGTGGTTTTCCACCCAACGAAAACATAGCTTTGGAATACGGGATTCAAGGAGAGCCGACCAGTTGGCAGGCCTCAAACGTCTTCGACCTTGCCTCTGGAAATTATACCTTTTTAGCTCGGAGTTCGACAAGCTGCATGGGTAGTCCTTCGCAACAAATCACCATTAATACCCCAACCGTTTTTGAAATTAACCCGAACACGGGCATTTCACAACAACCCTCGACCCCAACAGCGAACGACGGAAAACTGTACGCTCAGGTAAGCGGGGGCAATGCTGATTTTACCTTTGAACTGTATCTTGCATCGAACCCAACAGCTATATTACAGACCGCTACCGAAACTAATCCGTTCTTTGAGTTTACAAACCTTGGTGAGGGCACTTATTTTGTTCTTGTTAAAGATATGAATTCTTGTGAGGTGACCAGTGCTGATTTTACCTTGCAAGCTGCACCGCTTCCCATTTTGGGCACTCCAACCATTACGCAATTAACATGTTTTGACGATATCAATGGTGAAATAGTGATTCCCGTATCAGGGGGTACACCCCCCTACTCCTATCGATGGACAAGGAATGGTACAGCATTCTCTTCGGGCACTTCCCCAGGACCGACCATAACCATCACCAATTTAGGAGCCGGCGACTACGAGCTTAGGGTGGCATCGGCAGGTATTGATATGGACACCAACCCGAATGCCACAGTAGGCTCGGGCATCATCAACGTAAACAATCCGCAAGAAGTAATTCTTAGTGATGCCGCGCCAAACAACATAAGCTGCTTTGGGGCACAAGACGGCAGTATTGCCATTACCGCTACGGGAGGTACGAGCTACGAATATACCATGGAACTCTTTCCACAGCCAACTGATTGGATTCCCCTTGACAACAATAGCATCCCCATTAGCAGTGGTGGGTTTTATCGGGTTACCCTAAGAAACCAAAATGGGTGCGAATCAAGCACCGTATCGAACATTCTTATAGAAGAGCCCGACCTGCTATCGGTCTCAGAGACTTCTAAAACCGATGTCACCACCAATGGTGGAAACGACGGGACTTTAACCATTACCGTAGTTGATGGTACCGCACCGTATTCATATCAATGGACAAGAAATGGAAGTGCCTATACCCCTTCGGTAAATTCCACAGATACCAATTTAATAGATCTACTTGCAGGATCTTACCAAGTCACAGTAACCGACTCGAACAACTGTACCGCAACCTTGGACAATGCCATTATCATTTCTGAACCTGGTCCATTGGGCATTACCGTCTTGAACGAAACCAATGCATCATGTAACGGCAGTGCCACAGGAGGTATAACCGCCGTGGCCACAGGCATACCGCCGTTCACCTATGTCTGGGAACTTCAAGGAGACCCAGGTTTTACTTCTCCTAACCTGCCTACAATAACCAATTTGGTAGCAGGTACGTATACTCTAAGATTGACCGATGCCTCAAACCTTCCCGAGGTTATGAGCACGGTTACCATTTCAGAACCTTCGAACGCCATGAATGTGACGGTAACACCTTTGTCGACCTCTTGTTTTGGAGGCAATGATGGCAGTATTCAAATTACCGCCACCAATGGCACGCCCCCTTATGAATACGCCATTGATGATGGTTTTGGGTTTCAGTCGGGCGATACCTTTACCAACCTAAGCCCCAGAACCTACGCAGTAACTGTAAAAGACGGTAACGGTTGCGATTTCAATACCACAGCGGTAGTGGCACAACCCATGGAAATTACGGTAACGGAGAGCATTACCAACGTCTCGGTCTCTGGAGATGCCGATGGAGCCATTGCCATAACCGTAAATAACGGCACAACACCCTACAGCTTCTTATGGGCAGGACCCAATGGATATACCAATACAGCAAAAGATATTACAGGTTTGGCTACGGGCACTTACACATTAGAAATTCGGGATGCCAACCACACCACTGATAATAGTGGATGCTATTATGCTCAGGATTTTATAATTGCGGAACCTGGACAGCTCATCGTGACCATTGACCAAACCGTGCTTTTAGAATGCAATGGCGATGGCTTCGGCGAACTCATGGCAAATGTTCAAGGAGGAGTAGCACCATATACCTACGAATGGTTTAAAATGGAGAATAACAATAATACTGCCCTCGCTGAGGATACAGAGATCTTGGCAAACCTTTTAGCTGGGGAATATTTTGTTCGGGTTACCGATGCGAACAATATCAATGTAGATGCCATTACGTTCGAGATCACCCAGCCAGCTCTTTTAGAGATTCTAGTCGATGGTACTACTGATGTACTATGTAGTGAAGCAGAGACTGGAGCCATAGCCATATCTATAAATGGTGGTACGGGCCCGTACCAATATTTTTGGAGCAATGGGGCAACCACAGAGGACCTTTTCGATATTCCTGCCGGCGAATATACCCTAGAAATTGTAGATGCCAATAATTGCTTGACCCAACAGACGGTTACCGTGAACCCCGCACCTGATGCGCTAAGAGTTATCGAAGCCACCATTACTAACATTTCTGAGTTCGAGGCAAACGATGGTAGCATTGTTCTTGACATCGCAGGGGGATCAACTCCTTATACCATTACATGGATCCGACTTTCCGACAATTCCCCCGCAGGGGTTCAAAATACAATTTCCAACCTGATTGCAGATTCTTATGAGGTTTCGATTTCAGATGTCAACGGATGTTCGGTTACCGAAACCTACGAAGTCACACAGCCTGATATTGTTGAAGAGACCATTGTACAGCCCACCTGTACGGGTGATTCAAACGGAAGCATAACGGTTGTGGTGAACGAAGGCAACGGGTCCTTTGCCTATAACTGGAATACCGGAGCCACTACAAACAGTATCAACAATCTTTCTGCTGGCAGCTATACCGTGACCATCACTGGTTTTGGCAATGGTCCCTTGACCCGGACCTATGAAATTGAAGACCCCCTGCCCTTGTCTGTTGATTTGGGTGAAAACAGGGTGCTTTGTGCAGACCAAGAATTGGTATTGGACGCAACCGTAGAAGACGAAACAGCGACCTATGCATGGACGTCGGACAATGATTTTTCAAGTACCGACCCTAGCGTTACCCTGATCGCAACCGGAAATTATACAGTAACCGTAAGCACGGCAAGTGGGTGTTTTGCCACTGCGACTGTTTTTGTAGATATAAGTACGGCAGAAATAAACGCTGAATTTGCCATGTCAAGTCAAGTATTTGTCGGGGAAACATTTTTAGCCGTTGATATTAGCTTTCCATTACCAGAAACCATCGAATGGGTTTTTCCTGAGGAAGCCACCGTAATCGAGCAAGATTCCGATCAAGTAGAACTGACATTTAAAGAACCGGGGGAATATGAAATAGGAATCATAACGACCCGGGGTGATTGCATTGCCCAAAAAACCAAAAAGGTGATAGTAGTAGAGAAAGATGGTGCTATTACCGAGGAAGACACCCAGAACGGCAAAAAACTGATTGAGGATTTTATCATATACCCGAACCCTACAAACGGTAAGTTTACGGCCGATGTTAATTTGACCGAAAGGGGAAATATCAG
>JAJRSY010000016.1 GCA_024278565.1 Bacteroidota bacterium | reverse complement strand
TCAGTACGGTTATTGCACTTCCATTAAAGGGAAAATATCGAAACTGCAGTTAACTTTAGTAGCCAAGCTTACCTCTTAGGAAGGCATAAAATCATCATTGTTCCAGATGGTTACTGCTGCTGTTTTCAATCCCTTAATTTTTAGGTACGCGTTTACCGGAAGAGCCAGAAGTGTCAATGGTGTGCAGGTGAGCGGTTTTTTGGTTTTTGACATGTTTCCGGTGCGAGCACTATCATAGCCGCATGGTCACGTAGTTGTCCGAACAAAGAGGATGGTGTTTTTTTTCTGCGTAATATTTATACCAGCGACTTCCCCCCACCCTTTGGTACTGATTGCTGAGGCTGTTAAAAAAAACAAAATCTTTGTTGTTTGCCGCATGATTGAGCAATGGTCTTTATACGCGTTCAGGTCGCCTTGTAAGCCTTGTTGGTTGGATTGAAGACGCATTGTTTTTTATGTTTTTGAGTGGTTTTACGCGCGTACAATTCTTCGGTGCTCTTCCTCGTGTCAATGGGGGATTATGAGACGATAGTTGGGCTCGGTTTCAACTTCAATAGTCATTTATATGAAAACACTTTTTAAGATAGTTACAGTACTCTTTTTGAAAGGAGTTGGAGCAATATTCGCCTTCGTTTTTCATGTTTATATTTCAAGAACAGTGGCAATGAAGCCTGCGGGAGATTGCTTTTACTTTATCAGTATGATAACAATATTGTCTGTGCTGGCAAGAGGGGGGACGGACCAGTTGGCAGTAAAGTACATGGCGATAGCGTATAAGCAGAAGTCGCAGCTTGCCTTGCTCACTATTGTGAAACGTTTATTTCTAACTGTTTTGACTGGTGGTATCTTGGTTGGTTTTTCTTTATTCATCTTTGCGCAGTTGTTGCCGGTTAAGCTGAATATTGGCGTTGAATATATTTATGTGGCTATTTTGATCATTCCCTTATTCTCATTCTTTTTCTTAAACACAGAAATGCTAAAGTCGTTGCAACGACCTGGTCTATCTCAACTCTTACAAAACGCCTCGATACCATGTGTTTTTTTACTGCTTTCTGTGACCAATTTTTTATTTTTTATAGACAGGTTGGAAATACTTTATGGCATCTCTGTGTTCTTATGTTTTTTCGCGTTGTTCTTTGTAGTAAGGAAAAGAATATTAACTGTTGAAAACGTTAATCGAGCTGTTTTAAATACCCCTCGGTTTAGTATTCCGTTTATGGCTATATCAACAAGTGCTGTTATTTTTAATTGGGGAGGAGTTTTCTTTTTAGGGATATTGTCTGATCCGGCTAGTATCGCAAAATTTAATGCAATTAATAGAATATCTATTGTGGTTATATTTGTATCTGTTGCTGTGAATTCTATATTTGCACCTAAATTTGCTGTTCAATCTTTTGAAAAAGATAAAAAAACTTTACAGAAGTCAATTTTCATTAGTTTTCTATGTAGCGTTGTGATTTCATTTTTTGTCTGTTTGGTAATTATTATTTTTTCAGATAAGATTCTTTGTTTGTTTGGGAGTGAATATGTTGGCATAAAAAAATCATTGGTCGTCCTTTGTTTATCGTATGCAATTAACTCGTCATTTGGAACTCTCGGAAGTTTTATTATGATGGCGGGTTATGAAAAATATTTGCAATGGATAAGTTATGGAACAGTTTTTCTCTACTTATTTCTTGTTGTGTTAATGAGTAATTTTTCTTTAACCGAATATGAAATGGCTATAATTATTTTGTTTGTTTTTACTCTCAAGTCGATTGTGCTTGCCGTTATGTCGCTACATTTTTTCTCAAAAGAGACAATTGTGTTATGAAGAGTATCGTCTTGGTCGGCTATTATGGGGCGGGTAATTTTGGTGATGAACTTATGCTTGAGGGGGTTCTCCATGCGTTGCCGAGCGGCATTGAAGTCTCTATCCTTAGTTTTGGTGGTACTGCGATAGAGTGCTCGGTCCCCCCTGGGATGCATATTGAAAAGAGAACAATAAGAGGAGGTGGGCTTAAAAGTAAAATAAATGCTTTGAGTGATCTTGTTCAAGTTGTCAGGCGGGCGGATGTTATTTTATTTGGTGGCGGAACAATTTTTTTTGATAAGGTCGACAGAGGATATAAAAATTTGTTCGGACCTCTGAAGGTAGCATTTGCTGCCCAATTTTTTAGGAGAAGGCTAGTTATTTATGGTTGTGGAATCGAAGAGTTATCATCTTGGGTAAGCCGTAGTATTGCCAGATATATTTTTTACACTTGTTTTTCTATTTATTTGCGAGATCATAAATCTATTGATTGGGCCTGCCAGATTGGTGGCCGGTTGCAACAGAGAAAAATAAAATCAGTTTTTGACCCAGCATGGTTAGTTAGCTTCGTTCCGCATGAGACAATGCTCCCGTCAAACAAAAAACCAACGGTTGTTTTTTGTTTGATGGAAACTTCATTTAGGAAAACTGGTGTTTTTGTAGAAAGTAATTTTTTAGACATACTTAGCGAAAGTATAGTTACCTTTATTGATGCTGGATATGCAATCTTGTTGTTACCTATGCAGGAGTCAGGCTTAAGAGACGATAACCGCACCCACCAGTTATTTTATGATAGATTGCCAGGGCAGCAAAAAAAAAATGTTCTGCTTGTAAAAGATGTAACCTATGAGCAAAAGAAGAAGTTTTTATGGTTAAGCGATAAAATTATTTCCATGCGTTATCATCCGCTTGTTGTTGGACATCTTGCGGGAAAAGACTGTTTGGCCTTGTCAATCTCTGGCAAATCAAAACAGTTTGCAATGCATATGTTTGGTCCAGCGTCCCTTGTGAATTTAACGCGGAAAGATTGGGAAAAGGATTTGAAAAAAAAGATGTTACAATTTACGACTACTTCACTTAACTTGCGACCAGTGGAGGCAGGGGAGCATCTTATTGCCAGGAAGCAGTTTAGCGGTATGCTTGCAACCTTACTGTGATTATTATTAGTACACGGTAACGCTGCATTCAATTTGACCTTATCCATTATGAATGATTTCTTATAAAGTAATACTCAGTCTTTTGTTGTTTCTTGCTGCCTGTGTGCCGTTTGTTGTATTGAAAAGACGTCAGCAGGGAAGACCTTTAGATGGAGGGCGGAGCAGCAAAGTAGATGTTTTCTCTCCAGCTGTAGCGTTTCCCATGGCCTATGCTTTTATTTATTCCGTTGGTTCATTTGAACTGTCCCCACATAGCCTTTCTATTCCTGCTGAACAGTATTTTTATTATTTTTTAGGTCTAGGCGGGTATTTTTGTGGGCTTCTTTTTGCGGAGAAAATTTATAGCCCTGCCAAAGCTCAAGCTGTGGAGTCCTTTTAGAGGGAACGTGAAGCAGAGTTTCCGCTTCTTTTAATTGGCTTTTGCTTAATGCTGTTCTTCTCGGTGCTCGTTTTTTATAAGGCCGGTATTCCGCTTATTGCTTCAGATGTAGAAACAACTCGAACTCTAATGGTCAAAAAAACAGGCGGGTGGCTCTATTATATGTACAAAACCATGCCTCTCTTTACAGTCCTTTTGATAGTTTACAGGTGGAAGTATTGCTATGATGCAAAGAAGGTGATGCTGGGTAACTTTCTTGTCGCTATTGGGCTGGTTACAGTGGCCCTTGGTGCTTACCGGGGACCAATCGTAACAATGTTTTTGATATTACTTATAACATACAATTATTTAATTCGACCTTTGACTTATTATTCTCTTTGCATAATTGGGTCGATTTCATTTTTATTGTTTTCTATTCTAGGTGCACTGCGTGCAACATCTGGAATTTTTTACCCTGGTGCTTGGTTGTATAAGGTTTTGGTCGAGATTAGTAATCCTGCAAATGCATTAAGTATCATTATTGCTAATGTTCCGTCAAATTTTCCTTTTTTTAAAGGGCAACTTTTATTGAATGCCTTTTATTCAGTATTACCAGGGGAGCAGCTTGCATATGGGTTGGTGCTAAAAGATATGTTTAATATGTATTTTGTCGGTGGCGGGTTTACCCCTTCACTGCTTGGGGGGCTATATTTAGATTTTGGGGTCGTTGGCATCCTGGTCTTTATGTGTTTGTGCGGTATGGTCCTTCATTGTTTTTATAGAAAGATGTTGGCGGAGTTTACGCCGTATAATATAGTTACATATTCTTTTGTCCTTCAGTATTTAATAATTTGTATACGAGGAGGGCTTCTTCAAGAAATATTACCTTTATGGTTTATACTTATTCTATTATTTTTACGTTTTTTAACTGAAAAAAGGTACGTAAATTTTTTTCAGTAATTAATCCATATTCCATATGTATCATGGCAGAAGGTGTATTTTAAATTTTTACAAGTTTTAAATAGACTTAATTTGAGAAGAGTATTTTATGTTTCCTAATTTTTTTTTAGTAGGAGCTCCTAAATCAGGAACAACTTCATTGTTTTATTATTTAACAGGTCATCCGGACGTATATATGTGTCCGGTTAAAGAACCTAATTATTTTTCATATCCATATATACAAAGACAGAACCTGTATTATACAACATCTAACGTGACCAGCCTGAATGAATACGAATCTCTGTTTGATCATGTTCAAAATGAAAAAATTGTTGGTGAGGCCAGCGTTTCTTATCTATTTTATAAGAATGTTTCTGCACGAATAAAAAACAGTGTCCCTAACGCTAAAGTAATTATTCTTCTACGTGATCCTGTTGAAAGAGGATTTTCGCACTATTTGATGGACCATAGACTAGGTTTTATTTCTTCTTCTTTTGAAGATGTCATATATAAAAGGTCGTCGAGTCCTTTACTTCATTTATATTATCAACAGGTAGTCGAACTTGGGATTTATTTTCATCAGGTAAAACGATATGTTGATTCCTTTGGGTTTGAAAAGGTTAAGATTTTTCTCTCAGAAGACCTTAAAAATAATAATTCCTCTGTGATGGCTTCGGTTTGTGAGTTTCTTGAAATTGATCCGCATATTCCTCTTGATAGTGAAAAACAATATAACGTCTATCGAAGGCCACGGAATCGCATTGTGCGCAGTTTGTACTCAATAAAACTTTTACGTTCAGCAGGTAGGTCTGTTATTCCTGTAACATCGTTGGATACAATAAAAAATTTCTTTTTGATAAAAGAAAAGAAGCCCGAACTCTCGCCAGAGACCCGAAAATATTTAGTTAATTTTTATAAAAAAGATATCCTCAAACTTTCGGATTTTATTGGCAGGGATCTTAGCGCGTGGACCTTGACCGCTTGAGCATGATGAAGGTAGCTATTGTTGAGCCTGTGGGCGGGCATGGGGGAATGAATTATTACGATTTTGACTTGGCACGCGGACTCGTTGATGCGGGTGCTGACATTACGTTATATACTTGTGACCGAACAAGTGTGCCTCAAAAAATACCTTTTGAGGTAAAGATTACCTTTGAAAAAATATGGGGAAATACGCATAAAGTAGTTCGGGGAGTTAGGTTCTTCATTTGTTTGTTCAAAACACTATTGAATGTAAAAAGAAATCACACTCAACTCGTTCATTATCACTTTTTTCATTATACTATAATAGAGGAAGTGTGCATCTACTTGGCACGATTTTTTGCGCTGAAAATAGTACTAACCGTACATGATGCCGAGAGTTTTGCTGGACCTACTTCGGTACATGCTGCCAGAAGAATTCTGTCAAGATCTGATAAAATAATTGTTCATAATAGAGTGAGTAGAACTGAATTAATGAGAAACGTTCAGGTTCCTGCCCGGAAAATTTCGATTATCCCCCATGGAAATTATCTCAGTTCGATACCGGTTGGCCCATCTAGGCAGGAGGCAAGAGAAAAGCTTGGTTTGCCGACAGGTAGCCCAATCCTCCTTTTTTTCGGACAGATTAAGAAGGTAAAGGGACTTGACTTGCTTTTAAATGCCATGCCGTCAATACTGACCAGATTTCCTGACTTAAAGTTAGTTATTGCTGGAAAGGAATGGAAGGATGATTTTTCGAAATATGAGCACTTGATTTTAAAAAATAATATCCAAGGCAATGTTGCATTACACCTTCGATATATCCCTGATGAAGAAGTC
>JAJRSY010000228.1 GCA_024278565.1 Bacteroidota bacterium | reverse complement strand
TACCACCGTTATGGCTTTGGAAACCACCTTGGCCCAAAAACACCTTGAAAAAGAAAAGACCCGTGATTTGGTCAGCCTGTACAATATGTTGAATGTGGTCGATTTGCCCACGGTAATGCCCGACTTTAATTGGAGCGGCTATTTAAAGGAAGCCGGACTCGACAAGCAAGAAAAACTGGGCGTGCTTATGATCGATTATAGCAAGGCCTTGAACGATATTATTAAATCTACCGATATGGCCACCTGGAAAACATATCTGAAATGGGGTGTTATCGATGGATACGCATCTCGCCTGAACGCAGCATTAGATAAACAGAATTTCGAATTTTACAGCAAAGAACTACGAGGTACAAAAGAGCAACGTCCTTTATGGAGGCGCGGGGTTTCTACAGTAAACAGTAGTCTGGGCGAGGTTGTTGGGAAAGTATATGTTAAGAAACACTTTCCGCCAGAAGCAAAAGTGCGTATGGAGACCTTGGTCGGAAATCTTTTGAAAGCATACGAGGTCAGTATAAAAGACCTCGACTGGATGAGTACTGAAACCAAAAAGGAAGCCTTGGATAAATTGAGCAAATTTACCTATAAAATAGGGTATCCCAATAAATGGAAAGCATACGATATCGATGTTAAATCAGATGATCTTTTTGGTAACCTAAGACGATCGGGAGTTATGGAATACAATCGAGAACTTGCCAAATTAGGCCAGCCCATCGATAAAGAAGAATGGGCAATGAACCCGCAGATGGTGAATGCCTATTACAATCCTACGATGAACGAAATTGTATTTCCCGCAGCTATTTTACAACCCCCTTTCTTTGATATGGAAGCTGAAGATGCCGTGAACTATGGTACCATAGGTGCGGTAATAGGGCATGAGATCGGGCATGGCTTTGACGATACCGGTAGTACCTTTGATGGTGATGGCGCTATGCGTAATTGGTGGACAGATCAAGATAAGGAAGAATTCAAAAAGAGAACCAGTGCCCTTGTTGAACAGTACAATGAGTTTGAAGTACTGCCAGATCTCAATGTGAACGGCGAATTTACCTTGGGTGAGAACATTGGTGATTTAGGCGGACTAAGTATTGCCCTAAAAGCTTATGCGTTGTCTTTAAACGGCAAAGAAGGTCCTGAAATGGATGGTTTTACGGCGAAGCAACGAATCTTTATCGGTTGGGCGCAAGGTTGGTGTGGTAAGTCGCGAGATGAGGCCTTGAGGGTGCAAGTAAGCTCAGACCCACATTCACCCCGTGATTTTAGGGTCAATGGCGTAGTTCGTAACGTACCCGAGTTTTATGAAGCCTTTGGTGTTAAGGAAGGTGATGCTTTGTACCTGTCCCCAGAAAAGCGAGTGAAAATTTGGTAAATGAAATGACCTATACCAAAAAAGTTTGGTAATGAACTCAAGATAAAACAATCAAAGCCCTTCTAAAGAAGGGTTTTTTTATAGGGGCTTTTGCGTATTCAGCACACCCGTTTCAGTAGTATCGTTGGGTGTTAATACATCAATATCGTTACTGTCATCATAATCACAGCTGCTCATACCGACAATTGAAATAAAAACCAAGGCAGTAAATAGTATTTTTTTCATAACCAGGTATTTAGGAATTGATTACTCGCTTTAACCAAACGATTGGTTTTCTATAATTATTGTTTCTAAAAAACCGCTTTCAAGCCATTCAAACTTTCCAAATTCAAGTTTGAAGAATCGATAAATAAGTAGGTTTCTTTTTTGATAAGGTTCTACCACTATTTGTGTGGGTAAGATTCTATTTTCAGTTATAAATAATCTTAAAAAACAACATGAAAATGATATAATGAATCAATGATTGAATAAAAAAACATGTAATGTGTTGATATGCAAATAATTATAGCTGTTCTATTCTCTCATTAAAGCATTTTTAACATTCATTCATTTTAAACTGATCTGAATCTTCCACTAAATTAGTGGTAGAACCACTTTTTTTTATTGTATTAGTTTTGATTTTGAGCCTTGCCTACAGCGAGCAGGATTGGGTTTGAGTTTAAACCTTGCCTACGGCAGGCAGGCTTGTGTTTGATTTTGAACTTAAACGGTTACTGAGCGCAGTCGAAGCAAACCAAAAAGAGCCCTATCAATTAAGACAAAGCTCTTTTACGAGAACACTATATGAAAATGAAAAAATTTAATTCTTTTTTTATTATAGTGTAAACTTACCCTCTTAGGTTCTGAAATTAAAACTATTGTTGTGAGACAGGGTTTTTTTGTGGTGTAGCCCTTGATTTTTGATATTTGGGGATTTCAACCTCGTATAAACGAACTCATTCAACTGCGGCTATCACCTCTTTCAAAAACGTATTTATATCGAAATCAGGCTCTTCTGAGAGTCCTGTTCTAACAACAACCAGTTCTTTGGAGGGAATCACAAAAACACGCTGCCCCTGATAACCATTGGCAGAATATAGATCCCTCGGTACATCGGGGTATTTTCCCTCGGCGTTCAGCCACCAATGTGCGCCATAAGTGCCGTTGGAACGGGGAGTGGGTTTGGTAATGTAATCGATCCATTGGGGACTGAACAGTTGCTCTCCGTTCCAGTTGCCCTTATGTAGGTGCAATAGGCCAAATTTGGCCCAATCCCGTGTAGTGGCCCAACCAAAAGATGAGCCTACGTAATTTCCGCTCATATCGGTCTCGATCAGCATCGAGTGCATCCCAATTTTATCGATCAAGGTGGAATACGGAAAATCAAGGTACTCTTGATGGGTATTGAACTGTTTACGTAGAATGCCCGAGAGCAGATTGCTTGTTCCCGAAGAATAGTTCCAAACTTCGGTGGGTAGGGCGATCACTTTTTTTTCAGCTTGGGCAAGTGTCATATCCTCAGCTAAAAAAAGCATTTTGGTAACATCAGAGATCGAGGTATACTCCTCCTCCCAAGCCAATCCACTTTGCATACGCAAAAGGTGGTTCAGGGTGATTTGACCTTTGGGGTTCATTCTATCGGTGGAGGCAAAAGGTTTATGGGTTTCCAGATCCAATGCCTCCTTATACTCAAGAATACCATAGAGGGTGCCCAGTACGCTTTTGGTCATTGACCAGCCCAGAATCGGGGTGTCTTTTGAAAACCCTTTCAAATAGCGTTCGCCGATGATCTGGTTTTTATAGACTACCAGCACGGTCCTTGTTTTTTGTACTTCGGGGTCGGCAAAGGCATTGTCGATCGCCTTTTCTAGAAGTGTGTAATCAACATTGTCGAAAATGGTATCTTTTTTTCCATTGTTGCCATAAGGAAAGGGTAGGTCGTTCTTTGATTTTGTACGCTTTGGTTCAAGATAGGCCTTTGTCTCGTCAAAGTCGTCATTTATCAACATACAGCCCAACCCGTCCCTACATATTGTTTTTCGTTCCATCAGTCCGAAAACCGAGGCAACCGCCGATTTTTCGTTCATGGTTACATCGGCCAGTTCCATCAAGTTTGAATTATTATCATTTTGGTTGATGGACCCCACACTACGACCAGTAATAAAAACCGAAGAGGCCATGTTCTTTGAGGCGTACCCAGAAATAATATTAAGTCTGGGGTAGTTATAAATGGCAGCACCTACAATAAGAAGGAGCGACAGCAGTAAAACTCGTTTGAATGTTTGCAAAATAATCGAAATTTAAGATTTGTTGTAAATTTAAACGATTATACCCTAATATGCCACAATGAACTATCAACAAGAACTTTAGATTTAAAACTTTTAATGAAATTCTTAAAAAGGCAATCCATGCATAAACCAACACTACGGGCACTTGTTTTTTTTACATTGCTCTTGTCGTGTAAGACCGAAAAAAAAGAGCTTTACGTCTGGAAGACGCTTGAGGTTACCGTAACGGCATACAATTCAGTACCCGCCCAGACCCAGGGAAACCCTATAATTACTGCATGGGGAGATTCTTTAAAGCCCGGCATGAGATCGATCGCAGTATCAAGAAATTTGATCGCCTTGGGCCTAAAACACAATACCCCCGTAAGAATCGAGGGTTTTGACAGTATCTTCTTGGTCAAAGACAAGATGAACCGTCGATGGCAGGACCGAATCGATATTTATATGGGCATTGATGTGGCAAGGGCCAAAAATTGGGGCAAAAAGAAATTGTACATTCAATACGGTGTTTTAAAAGATACTGTGATATTGGATAAGGATATAAAATGATTTTGTAAATTCCCCTTCAAATACAAGATAAAAATGAAGTTTTTGATTTTACTATGCTGCGGTTTTTTCTTGGTCTCCTGTTCGGTGGATAAGGAAATTATCTACAAGCCCATTGTCTTTGACCAGGAGCGCAAAGAACTGACCTTGGCCTATTTATCGGAACGTTACGGATTGGAGCAAGAGAACCCGACCATCGACCCTAAGATGATCGTACTGCATTGGACCGTCATACCCACTTTTCAGGAAGCATTTGATTTTTTCAAGTACCCGACCCTAGCTAGTACAAGATCCGATATTAGTGCTGGGGGCACATTGAACGTTTCCTCGCAGTTTATGGTCGATCGAGACGGCTGCATATACCGATTGCTTCCCGAAACCACCATGGCAAGGCATGTTATCGGCCTGAACCATTGCGCCATTGGTATAGAGAACGTTGGCGGCACCGAAGATCTTCCGTTGACCGAGGCGCAACTTGAATCGAACATCTGGTTGGTAAATTATCTGTCGGGCAAATACGATATTGACTATCTGATCGGACACTACGAATACACTAATTTTGAAGGGCATCCCCTTTGGTTGGAAAAAGACGAGGGCTACCGTACCGAAAAAGATGATCCGGGAGAAGAATTTATGGCGCAGGTACGTGCCGCTACTAAAAAGAACAACTTTAAATCAACACCTGTAAAATATTGATATTCATGAAGATAAAACTAACTATCTTAACCCTATTTGTTTGTCTTTCCGCTTTTGGCCAAGAAGATGCCCTTACAGCAGCACTCTACGAAACCTATGAAAAGTACAAGGAAACAGGTTTGGACAAACGCCGGATCAAACACCACCAACTACAGCCGTTGATCGCAAAGTGCCGCAAGAACCCGAAATTCACTGTAAAAGTGGTCGGTAGATCGATCG
>JAJRSY010000227.1 GCA_024278565.1 Bacteroidota bacterium | reverse complement strand
TACTTCTATTGAGCACCTTAAAGTCTTCATAACAGCCACTTATGGCATCAAGTATCTGTAGGTCGTTGGCTGTGGCTATGAAAGATCTTGAATAACTGCAATTATTTAGAATATCTTCAATATCCACTTTTTCTAGTTGAAGGAGTTCGGTGAGGGTTTCACGGTCGAATTTAGAAGCGAGTAGGTTTCTGATCTCATCATCTTCCTTGACCTTTCGAAGCTTCCGCATTTGGTTTGACTTTTTTCCAAAAAGGTTACGGAGCAGGTCGGCCGGATTCAATATAGCCCCAAGTACTTTAGTGACCGCGCTTGGGTTCTTGTTTCCTGCCTCGTACCCGACCGAAAGGCCTGATATGCTGTATTGGTAGGCATTGTTGATGGGTAGGTTTTTGACATCGATTTCTAGATAGCCCGTAAGCTGATAGGGTCTTACGATTACTTCCTCTAGTGCATAAGCGAGTTCGGTAAGTGATATTTTGGTATCCTTGAACTTGAACATATCATTGGTGATTCTTATTTTTTGCGATTTGAATCCCAAGAAAGAAAAATATAGGGTGTCGTTGACGGCTGCGATTATAGAAAACTCGCCTTTGTCATTGGTTATGGTGCCCACAACTTGGTTCAGGTTGACGACATGAACACTTCCCATAGTGGCATCAGTCTGTGCATTCACTACAATAGCCTTGAACTCTTTTGTAAGGTTAGTCTGTTCTTCTTCTTCTTCTTCTTCTTGTGAGTAGCTATTAAAGACTTGCAGTAGAACAAGAACAAAGAGTAAATACTTATTAATCATAAGTTATCATTGGGTGTTAAAAATACTAAACAAAACAAAAAAATACACCGAAGCGTATTTTTTAATATACAATTAACTAAAAGAAGTCGCTTTTTCGTCTCTTGCTTCTTCTTTTGCCTGAGTGTTCACTTTTACCGTAACTGCGTTCTCTTCTTTTGCCACGGTCTCGGTCGCCACCACTTCCTTGTCCACGGTGTCGACTGCCTCCCCCACGGTTTCTATCTCTTCTTCCACCCCCTCCACCAGGGTTTTTGGAAACCTCAACGTTGACAAATCTTCCGTCGACCTTAAATTCAGTGAACTGGGCCAATATTTTTTCTGTTGCCTCTGCATCGGTATTGAAGAACGAAAAACTATCTTTTACATCTACTTTGAACACATCATCTTGACCGAGACCCACTGTATCTCGTATAAAATCTTTTAAGGACATCCAATCATATCCGTCTTTTTCACCAACGTTTATGAAATAACGTACAGAGCCAGATGTGGGTGCATCGCCACGGTTGCCTCTGTCCCTTCTTCCTTCTCCACGTTCTCCGACACCTGATTGATTAAGGTCTTTGGTCTTGTTATAGTAGTTATAGAAACGTGTGAATTCTACAGAAATTATTTTTTTAATGAGCTCTTCACGGTCTATATCCTTTAAAACATCGTTGATCGCCGGCAGATAGTTTTCAATATCCTCATTGATTTCGGTATCCTTTATTTTATTGGCCAAGTGATATAATTGTATCTCGCAAATTTCTATTCCGGTCGGAATTTTTTTAGCGATGAACGTTTGTTTGATCTTGTTCTCTATCGCCTTGATTTTTCTAAGCTCACTTCTTGTAACGATGACCATCGAAATACCTGATTTCCCGGCCCGGCCCGTTCTTCCGCTACGGTGGGTATAGATTTCAATCTCATCTGGCAACTGATAATTGATAACATGGGTGATGTTTTCGACATCGATGCCACGTGCGGCCACATCGGTCGCCACCAACATTTGAATTTGTTTCTTGCGAAATGAGTTCATGACCAGATCACGTTGGTTCTGGCTTAGGTCACCATGTAGGGCCCCGGCACTATAACCATCTTCGATCAGCTTTTCGGCAACCCGCTGTGTATCTCTTTTTGTTCTACAGAAAACCACTGAAAAAATATCAGGGTTGGTATCTGCCAATCTTTTAAGAGCTGGGTAGCGGTCTCGCCCGCTCACAACGTAATATTCGTGCTGCACGGTAGAGGTTCCGGCATTTTTGGTGCCCACGGTTATTTCTTGCGGATTGTGCATGAATTTCTTGGCAATGAGCGACACCTCTTTTGGCATGGTAGCAGAAAACAACCATGTTGATTTCTCATCTGGTGTATTCGATAGAATATCTTTGATGTCTTCAAAAAAGCCCATATTGAGCATTTCATCGGCCTCGTCCAAAATACAGTAATCGATTTTTGAAATATCGACCAGACGGCGATTGATCATATCTTTCATTCGACCCGGTGTGGCCACGATGATCTGTGCCCCGCGTTTGATCTGTCGTGATTGATCTGTGATGCTCGCCCCACCATATATGGCAACCACGTTAATGTTCTTCTCGTATTTTGAATAGAGTTTTATCTCGTTGGTGATCTGTATACAGAGTTCGCGGGTAGGGGAGAGTATCAGGCCTTGGGTGGTTCTGCTGTTGCTATCTATTTTTTGGATCAACGGAAAACCAAATGCAGCGGTCTTGCCCGTGCCCGTTTGGGCAAGTGCGACCAGATCGGTGTCGTTTTCCAATAAAATGGGGATTGCTTTTTCCTGTACTTCGGATGGAGTTTCAAATCCTAGATCGGTAATAGCATCTAAGAGGGACTTTTGCAGCCCCAATGCTTCAAATTTTGTCATAATATGTTATACTTTAATCGCAAATATGAATGTTGCATAGAGCGATTATCGGATATAACCTATTGTACTCGGCGCAACACATGCTATACTAGCGGCGTTAATTAAAGCGGCAAAGATACTTTAATTTATTTAGAAGCCTATCTTTTTAGATAGGCAATGAGTTTTTGCACCGCTTTTCCCCGATGCCCGATTTTGTTTTTAAGATCTAACGGTAGTTCGGCAAAGGTTTTGTCGTATCCGTTGGGTTGAAATATGGGGTCGTAGCCAAAACCTTTGGCACCTTTTTTTTCGTAGGTAATATTCCCTTCAACCATTCCAGAAAAAAGTATTGATTCTTGCACTAAATTCAAGGCAATGACAGTTTTGAAACAGGCAGACCTAGTGCGTTTGCCTTGAAGTTCATCAAGCAGTTTGTTCATATTGTCGGCGGCACTTCTCTGTTCACCTGCGTAACGGGCCGAATATACGCCGGGCGCGCCGTGAAGGGCATCAACCAATAGTCCCGTGTCATCTGCAAAACAAGGCAGACCGTAGTGTTCGGTCACGAAATCGGCTTTTAACTGGGCATTACCTTCTAGGGTTTCTGCCGTTTCGGGTATTTCATCACCGCACCCAATATCTATAAGTGAAACCAATTCAATATAAGAGGGAAGTAGTGTCTTCACCTCGTTTAATTTATTTTGATTGTGGGTAGCGAATACCAATTTCATTTTATGGTGTTGTGAGATTGAACGATGATACGTTCAAAAGTAGTAAATTTGAATGCGTTAAAGTTGTTGTTATGAGATTGAAAGTGCCACCTATAGTAGTTTTTATGGTTTCAGTACTATTGATGTACTTGCTTGCCCGGTTTATGCCCTTTGGTGATTTTGATTTTTTTTGGCGCTCTTACCTGATGTACGCCTTGCTGGGTATTGCCTTGGCTCTTGGGGTTGTTGCGTTGGTCCAATTTTTTAGAACCAAAACCACAATTGACCCCACAAAGCCCTCAAAGGCATCGAAATTGGTGTCTGACGGCATCTATAGATTTTCAAGAAACCCTATGTATTTAGGACTGTTGATCATGCTTTTGGTCTTTGGTCTATGGTTGGGTAACGCATTTAATATTTTGGTGGTTGCGGGTTTTGTTGCTTATATGAATAAATTTCAGATTATACCGGAAGAAGATATCTTGACCGAAATGTTCGGAGAACAATACCTACAGTTCCGTACCAGGGTGAGAAGATGGCTTTGATTTTTAACACACAATAAAATGAAGTTATGATTCATGTAATTGAAGATATTTACTTTAAAAAAAAGGACTTTAACACATTTTGAATAGTTAATATCGACTTATTTTTACTAGTAGTGCAGTAGGGTGTTTTGCATAATACCGCTATTTTGGTTCGCCTCCTTAACTATTAGCGATTTAGCTTATATATTAAATTATTAGCGATTTAGCTTATATATTAATATATTAGCGATTTAGCTTATATTATGATAGCAATATTAACAGGTGACATTATCAATTCAGAGGGGCACAGGGCTTCTGAATGGATGGCGATTTTAAAAGAACAACTCTCTGAATTTGGAAAAACCCCTACAGATTGGGAGGTTTACCGAGGTGATGAATTTCAACTCAAGGTTAGTCCAAAACAGGCATTGCGAGCGGCCATCCATATTAAAACAAGAATTAAATCGATTAAAGATTTAGATGTGCGAATAGCTATAGGTATAGGTACGGAAACGTACAGGGCAGACAGCGTAAGCGAGTCAAACGGTACCGCTTACCAAAATTCGGGCAGAATTTTTGAAACCTTAAAGGAACAAAAACTGAACTTGGCCTTTTCAAGCGGAACGGAAGATTTTGACCATACCATGAACCTTATGCTCAAACTGGCATTGGACTTTATGGATGAGTGGACCCCGGTCTCGGCAGAGGTCGTTGCCATAGCCTTAGCGTCTCCCAAAATGTCACAGAAAGAAATCGCCGGGCAGCTCAATATTCAACAATCTGCCGTTAGCCAGCGTCAAAAAAGAGCTCGCTTGGACCTGATCTTCGAGTTGCTTGCGTACTACGAAAAAACTTTTAAGCCATGATACTGTTCATAAAACTTTTTCTGGCCCATTTGATCGGTGACTTCTTGTTGCAGCCCAATAAATGGGTGCTTCATAAAGAAGCTAAAAAAGCAGCATCAAAATACCTGTACTTCCATGTAGTACTGCATTTCGCCGTTACCATGATTTTGTTATGGAATATTGGTTATTGGAAGCTGGCCTTGCTGATCATGGTTTCGCATTATCTTATCGATCTGCTGAAACTGTACGCAAATCCTTTGTTCAAGAACAAGAGTATCCCATTTTTTATAGATCAGGTACTGCATATTATCGTTTTGTACTGCTGCGCCTATTTTGGAAATTTATGGGAACACACCCTTGAGCTGTTCCAGCAATTGGATTGGGGCTTGCTGACAGCTATTGTTTTTATCAGTTTTCCGACTGCCGTAATTATGGGCAAACTGCTTGAAAATATGTCGGTTCAACTTGAAATGGACCACAAGTCATTGCCCAATGCCGGTAAATATATAGGTATTCTAGAACGCCTTTTTGTGCTGGCTTTTATAATTCTAGGGCATTGGGAAGCCATTGGCCTGCTCATTGCCGCCAAATCGGTCTTTCGGTTCAATGACCTAAAGGAAAGCAACAGTAGAAAACTTACGGAGTATATTCTCATAGGCACCTTGTTGAGTTTCGGAACTGCGATTTTGACGGGAATCATCTACGTCAATACATAGTTGATATTAGTTATACATTGATCCAAGGCCATTTTGTGTTATTTGTTCGATGGGCTAGATCAGATCGGATTTATTCTTATTTTTACAGCTTAATTTTTTCAAAAAAACAGTGTGGGCAGAAAATATATTTTCGATTTTGATAGTACCTTGACCAGGGTAGAGGCATTGGATGTCTTGGCAGAGATCACCTTGGCGGGCAAATCGAACAAAGACAAGGTGATTGATGAAATACAGCGAATAACGAATTTGGGCATTGATGGTGACATCTCGTTTACAGAATCGTTGGAAAAGCGCATAAAATTATTGAAGGCCCACAAGAATGATTTAGATGGGCTCGTGGTGGAATTGCGCCAGAAAATCTCTAAATCGATCGAATCGAACAAAGAGTTCTTTGAGAAGTATTCAGATGATATTTACGTTATTTCCTGTGGGTTCAAAGAGTTTATCGACCCCATAGTAAAAGAATACAACATTCCGTCAGATAGGGTGTATGCGAACACCTTCGAATTTGACGGTGAGGGCAATATTATTGGCTTTGATGCAAAGAACGTACTGTCGACCCACAACGGAAAAATTGCATGTTTAAGGCAAATGAGCCTAGACGGTGAGGTTCAGGTGATCGGCGACGGTTATAGCGATTATGTGATGCGGGAAGCAGGTATTGCCCATAAGTTCTTTGCGTATACCGAGAACGTGCACCGCTCTAAAGCAGCTGACAATGCAGATCATGTCACCCCAAATATGGATGAGTTTTTGTTCTTGAACAACCTGCCGAGAAACATCTCCTATCCGAAAAATAGAATAAAGATCTTGTTGCTTGAAAATGTACATCCTGCCGCATTTGATAGCCTCTCAGAAGATGGTTTCTCTGTCGAGTTGGTGAAGAGCAGTTTGTCAGAAGATGAGTTGGTTGAAAAAATAAAGGGAGTTCATGTGTTGGGTATTCGCTCAAAGACCCAAGTGACCAAAAAAGTGCTGGAGACCGCCGATAAGTTATTGGTGGTGGGTGCATTCTGTATTGGTACCACCCAAATAGATTTGGACAATTGTAAGCGAAAGGGTGTTGCGGTCTTTAATGCCCCTTATAGCAATACCCGTTCGGTGGTCGAACTCGCTATTGGCCAGATCATTATGCTTATGAGAAGTGTTTTTCCCAGAAGTATGGAAATGCATAACGGACAATGGCAAAAAACCGCCTCCGGTTCTAGAGAGGTACGGGGCAAAAGTTTGGGAATTATTGGTTACGGTAATATAGGCAAGCAATTGTCAGTTTTGGCAGAGGCCATTGGTATGCGCGTGTATTATTATGATATTGATGATAAACTGGCTCTTGGCAATGCAATAAAGTGCAATACCTTAGAAAATTTGTTGAATGTTTCAGATGTTGTAAGCTTGCATATAGACGATAACAAGGTAAACAAGAATCTTATAGGGGAACGGGAAATCGACCAAATGAGAAAAGGCGCTCTGTTGATCAATCTTTCAAGGGGTTTTGTTGTTGATATAGGTGCCCTTGCCAATGCCCTTAAAGCAAGAAAACTAGGTGGGGCGGCTATCGACGTCTTCCCCGAAGAACCGATTGGAAATGGTGATTTCACCACCGACCTCCAAAGCTTGAAAAATGTCATACTTACCCCTCACATAGGAGGAAGCACCGAAGAGGCACAACGCAATATTGCCGATTTTGTGCCCAACAAAATAATGGAATACGTAAATGCGGGCAACACCGTGGATGCAGTGAATTTTCCGAATGTACGCTTGCCGAAGCAGGTCAATTCACATCGTTTTTTGCATATTCATAAGAACATACCGGGCGTAATGGCTGATATCAACGAGGTTTTGGCAAAATATGAAATGAATATTTTGGGCCAGTACCTTTCCACGGACAGCGATGTGGGCTATGTGATCACGGATTTTGACAAGGAGTATAATAAAGATGTGGTCAAAGCTTTGAGAAAAGTGGAGAACACGATCAAGTTTAGGGTGTTGTACTAATTTTTTTTTATTTCTTGTAAGTATTAGGTTTTTCTGAATTTGTTTACCCATAAGATTAACAACTTTCAACTATCATGTGTTCTATACTCCTGCCAAATAGAAATTCGGGAGAATCAAGGCGGGGATTTTTTTCCATACCAAGGCAGGGCACAAGATCCGCGATTGCCTTACCCGACATTTCAGCTTTGACTTGACTCTAGCCTTTTAGTACATGACAAAAATACAATCCATTAAAAATCAATGGATCAAGTGTTGAAATATTAGCATAAAACATTGATTTTCAGCATATTATAAAAATATTGCCACATATTTTTATAATGGAGAAAACCAATGCTTACCTTGAAAATAATGGATTGACAGCAGTTCTGAACACACATTTCCAAGGAAAGTTGAATTTGGCAAGGGTAAGGCTCATTTCACTTTTCG
>JAJRSY010000226.1 GCA_024278565.1 Bacteroidota bacterium | reverse complement strand
TACAGTTGAGGGGTATAATAGTCTGTTCGGGCATTTTTCAGCAAGGACGGGAAGAAAGTCCAAATGCTATTCTAAAAGCATGAAAATGCTGGAACTATCCATATTGCTGTTAATGCATTATCGAAATAAAACATTATCTATATTAAATTAGCAATGCCTCTTATTAATTTGCGGATTTCAAGGTGCTAAGAAAAACATTAACTTTTTAGGGTATGAACAACCTATTTTAGCCTCTTTATAATAAATAACTAACATTAAAAACCATTTTATGATGATTAAAAGAGCACTTATGAAAAAATCACTTTCGAGCCTTTTGTTCTTAGTGACAGCGTTTTCCTTCGCTCTGGAGAAAACCGAAACACCCACAATAAATTTAGAAAGTATATGTTCTGAATACCAAAACAGTGTTTCGGGCACGGTCACTGATGACAACGGAGTGCCCTTGGCCGGTGCGAATGTTGTCGAAAAAGGAACAACCAACGGAACAACCACCGATTTTGACGGTAATTATGAAATTACCGTAGGTGAAAATGCCACTTTGGTCTTCAGTTACATCGGCTACTCCACCAATGAGGAAAAAATTGCTGGACGTTCAACGATCAACACCGTACTTTCTGAAGGAATGCAATTGGAAGAATTTATTGTCGTCGGGTCTAGACCCGCGCCCAGAAGCAATACAGACACCCCCTTGCCGGTCGATGTGGTCCAGGCCAAAGAATTGACCGCTACAGGCCAGGTGACCTTTGATAAGGCACTTCAGTACAAAATACCATCTTTTAACACGGTACAGACCCCTGTTAACGATGCGACCTCTTTATTAGATCCATACGAAATACGAAACATGGGGCCTAGTAGGACCTTGATCTTGATAAACGGAAAAAGGAAAAACCTAAGTGCCCTCTTATATACACAGACCTCTCCTGGGCGTGGTGAAACAGGGGCCGATATTTCGGCAATACCGGTAGATGCAATCAAAAGGGTAGAGATCTTACGTGATGGTGCTTCTGCCCAGTATGGATCTGATGCCATTGCCGGGGTTATGAACATAATCTTAAAGAACAGCCCAAATGAAGGATCGGCAACACTACGAACCGGAATCACTTCACAAGGAGATGGTGAAATGTTCGGTATTACGGTGAACAATGGAAGCTCTATAGCAGATGACAAGGGTTTTGTAAACTATACCATTGACCTGTCAAAAGTAAACCTGGCCAACCGGCCCGGAGTAGTAAGTGCTTTTGGCGAGGCTGCCGATTTTGGTGCCCCGATCGCGGATGTACAGGAGTTCTTATCACGAAACCCCGATGCCAATAACATTAACGGAGCCCCCGAAACAGCTGCAGCCAAATTTTCTGCTAATTTCGGCTATGATCTAAGTGAAAATACCGAGCTGTACGGTAATGCGGCCTATGTGTACAAAAAGGTCAACAGCTTTGCCAACTATCGTACACCCTACTGGAGAACGCCAGAAAGTTTTCCGTATTTAGCAGATTTCTTTCCTGGAGACCACCCTACCAATGCTGGTGGTTATGACGGTTATGTACCAACTTTTGACGGTCTGCTCAGCGACTATAACGGAACCGTAGGGTTTAAGTCGAATATCAATGATTGGAACGTGGACGTGAGTTTTACAACTGGTGGCAACTTGCAGACGTATAAGGTAACCGAGTCCCATAACAGAAATGAGGTATACTCACCTTCTACTTGGATCGATACAAACGCTAATGGTACTGTTGATGATGGTGAGATTACCGAAGGCTCGCAATTGTACAGAGAGAACAGTCAGCAATCTTTTGATGTGGGGGGAACCCGCTTTTCGCATAATGTTGGGAATATAGATATTTCAAAGGTGCTTTCTGATAAAATAAGCATTGGTGTCGGTGCTGAATTCAGAACAGAGACCTTTGAGATAATCGAAGGTGAACTGGCCTCTTATGATGGTGGTGGTCCAGATTCTTTTGCGGGCAACGCCCCTCAGAATTCCGGAAAATTCAACCGCTATAATATTGGTGGGTATTTTAGCTTGGACTATGATGTCAGCGATGCCTTTTTATTAAGTGGCACGGTCAGATCCGAAAACTATTCCGATTTTGGAAACGCCTTTGTCTACAAATTTAGCTCACGTTATAAATTTAGTGATGCACTAACACTTAGAGGGTCTGTTTCCACAGGTTTTAGGGCACCTACTCTGCATCAGATTTTTACTCAAAAAGCACAATATTCTTTTATACCGGGTCAAGGAATTCAAGTAGGCGGCCTGATAAACAACGTGTCTACCCAAGCAAAGCTTTTGGGTATTCCCGAGCTTGATGCCGAAACATCGAATAACTTTACCGTTGGTATTGGGGGGGAAATAGCTAACAAGTTCAGCTATACCATAGATTACTACAACATTACCGTACAGGACAGAATAGTCTTAAGCACTGAAATTGGTCCCACTGATGCTGGAAATACCCCCTTGGACGATGTTTTGAACGCTAACAATCTGTCAGATGTCAGCTTCTTTGTCAATGCACTGGACACCAGAACCTCAGGCGTAGATGTGGTGCTCAGCTATAGGGATATCGCCTTGGGATCTGGCGAATTGGATTTTAACCTGTCGGGCAACTATATGAT
>JAJRSY010000225.1 GCA_024278565.1 Bacteroidota bacterium | reverse complement strand
TGCACCCTCTTTTACCTCCTCTAGAAAATAGTACATGTTTCCAGGGTGGTCGAAATCGATTTCCGAGAGTTTTAGCCCGGCCATTTCGTCAAAACACGCTTTGGCTTCCTTTTTGCCGATATTTTTAAGCTCTTTGTTTTTCCTGGTCAAGGAACTGGTATGGAAAAGCTGTCCGTTGTCCAATAAGGTATAGGTATCAACAGCTCCGGCTATACCACCGCCCTTTCCAAAGACGATCTGATTGTCGGGCAGATCATCGATGGTATATTGCTGTGGTTTGCACCCAACGGAAAAAAGTAGAAGTACAGTGCTAAAAATAAGGGAGGTCTTCATTTTTATATGGTTTTCAGGCATGCCGACTATTAGGTCAATACTGATTATCTTTAAAATTTATATCCGACGGTCAGTTTAAACACATTTATCCTATTGATTTCATTAGACGTATTGGATAGGTTGGCCAATCCGAGATCGAACGATGGTACGATCACCAATGATTCAAACAGCTCTACCCCGGCACCAAAGGTCAAGCCCATATCAAACCTTTTGACCACGTCTTCGGTTGTGTTTCCGATAGGCCGTTTAACCCCGTTTAGTTTATATGATAACATAAAACTCGTATAACCCCCAGCTAATCCGAAAAGTCTTCCCCCGTCCCCAATATCCAGAAAATACCCCTTGACCGCAATGGGAACCTCTATAAAAAGCATCCTTGCATTCAAATCCGCCCCGCTCCTCGCAACATTGAATCCTTTTCCGGTGAACGAGACCCCGGGCTCTATGGAAATAAAATCGGAGACCTCTATTTCATAAGCTCCGCCAACATGAAAAGAAAAACTGCTCCGAAAGTCATTATCCCTAACCCCCCCCCGCTCTTTTACCGTCACGCCGGATATGCCCGGCCCTCCTTTTACTATAAACTGGCCATAGGTCGTACAGTTAAATAGGCCCACTAATAGAATAATCGAAATTTTTATGGTTTTTTTCATGATTGTACTGTATTATTAAAGATTAAATTTTTTTTGAAAATCCGTTTTATTTGATAAGGGCAAGGTATGTCAAAACCGCACTCGGTGAAATACCCTGAACATTGTATTTTTCTCTACTGGTTTTCCAGTATATTGAATGTGAGATTCTTACAGTGCCATACTTATGTATTATATTGCACCAACTTCCATTATAAATACATAGTGAATATGCGTTTTGTTCTAATTCTAACATTGTTGTTGATTACATTTGCGTTAAATGCCCAAAACGGTATGGAGCAACAAATCGATAGTCTGGAAAACGAATTAAAGATTGCCAAAACCGATACTACCAAAGTCAATATCATGTGTTTGCTTACCCGTGCCTATGGGGGAATCGATTCGGTCAAAACCTTTCAGAGAGGATTTGAAGCTTTGAAAATCAGCAAGAAAATAGGTTATGAAAAGGGCATCATGAATGCCTACATAGCTCTGGGAGGTGGGTTTATGGATTATTTCGATTTGGAAAAAGCCGAAGAACACCTAAAATTGGGTATCGCCCAGGCCGATAAGGCAATTGCTAAAGACCCATCAAAACAAAACCTTAAACTATGGATACGGGGCAATTACAATCTTGGGGTCACCTATGGCCACAAAGGGGATAATGATGCGGAAATAGAATACGCAAAGAAGACCATTCCTGTAGCAGAACGTATCGGGGACACCATTTTCGTGGCTGTTGCTTACACCAACATAGCTATAAAATACTTGGCTTTCAAACAGTACCATAAAGCTTATGGGGGCTTTATGAAGAGTGGGGCACTTTACGAACAGTTGAACAACCCGGATGATTTTGTATACGATGGTCTTTTCTTTTCCGAGCTACTTTATGAAATGGATTCGCTTACAAAAATGAAAAAGATCCTTAATAAAGTAAAAACCTATTTGGATAAGGTGCCAAACTCTATCAATTGGCATCTATACCACTCACATCTAGGCATGTATTTAACTGGTATCGGCAAATATGATGGGGCTCTGGCTGCTTATGACAAATCTTCGGAAATATTAAAAAAACAAAATTAAAAGCCTTTCAGACTTCTGTTTTAGGAAAATACGCAGAAACTTATTATAAAATGGGCGCTTACGACAAGGCTATCGCATATATGTCTGAATTTAAGGATATAGCCTTAAAGGAAAAGAACCTACAAGACCAATTCGATGCTTATGATAAGCTTGCAGTATATGAGGCCAGTTCAAAAAATTATGAAAAGGCATATTCAAACCTGACCGAAGCAATTAAAATCTCTGACATCTTGGTCAATGAACAGACGCAGGAAAACATGCGCCGTCTAGAACTACAATATCAAACAGCAAAAAAAGAAAAGGAAATCCTGGCATTGAAAAATGAAAACAATAGATCGGCCCTTTCTTTAGAAATAAAGAGGTCACAAGGATACTTAATGGGCGCCATCATTAGCACCCTTGCCTTTATACTATTTATGGGACACTTGTTTTATCGAAAAAAAATCAGAAAAGCCCATGTAGAGGACGCCAAACAAAAAGAAGAGGTAAAGCTCTTAAAACAAGAGCAGCAAAACAACATATTCTCGGCCATGATCGAAGGTCAGGAAAAAGAACGCAAACGGTTGGCAATAGACCTTCATGATGGTCTTGGTGGACGATTGTCGGGTATCAGCCTCAACCTTTCAAAGTTAGATAAGGACCAGCCCCAACAATACCCGAAAAAACAATTGAAAAAAGTGATGAAAGATTTGAATGATTCACTGACGGAACTACGTAACATCGCCCGTAACATGATGCCGGAAACGCTTGTGAAATTCGGTTTCAGGGCAGCCCTAAAAGACTATTGCAGTAGTATGACCAGAAGTGACACCAAGGTAACCTTACAATTTTACGGATCGGACAAAGATATTAGCATTCAACAACAAGTTACCTTATATCGAATTATTCAAGAACTGATCAACAACGCCATAAAACATGCCAAAGCCACCGAAGTTTTGGTGCAATATATACGTGAGGACAATACTATTGACATTACCGTGGAAGACAACGGGATCGGAATCGACAATAAAGTTCTTGAAAAGAAAGGATCGGGCATGGGGCTTGACAATCTAAAGACACGGGTAGCCTATTTAAAAGGTAATATGGACTTTCTAACAGAAAAAGATGAGGGCACAACGGTAAACATATACATTAACATAGATGCAGCATAAACCAATTAAAGTATTGATCGTCGACGATCATCCTATGGTAATCGAAGGGTTGAAAACCCTTTTGAGCGATGATGAAAGAGTTGTGGTGCATACCCATTGCACCAATGGCCAGGACACATTGGACTTCTTGGAAAAAGAGACTGTAGATGTTGTTCTCTTAGATGTAAACCTACCCGATATCAATGGGGTCGAAATGGTGAAAATGATTCTGGACAAACGGGCTACCGTTAGTATTCTAGGGCTGAGCACCTATAGTGAACCCAGTATCATCAATCAAATGATCAAAAACGGGGTAAAGGGATACCTACTGAAAAACGCTTCGGCCGATGAACTGGTCAACGCCATAACCCAAATACACCAAGGTAGCTTTTACTTCGGTACGGAAATACAGAAAATATTGGCCGATTCGATAACCCAGGATTCGGAAGACGCACCTAAACTAACCCGAAGGGAAAAGCATGTGCTTGCACTTATTTCTGAGGGAAAGACAACCAATAAAATAGCAAAAGAACTTTTTATAAGTCCACTTACCGTAGAGACCCACCGTAGAAACCTGATGCAAAAAATGGAAGTCTCAAATGCGGCCGCTTTGGTAAAAATAGCCGTGGAAAAAAATCTAATTTAACGCTCTTGGCATAACCAGACTGTCTAAAAACACCTTGAAAATCATCCAAAGAGCAGAAATAGGCACTTTCTTCTTATAGGGAACAAAAAAGGGTTGACCTAAAAGTCAAGGTCAACCCTGCCAATTGGCCATTATACGTCTAATTGAACACATTCATTGTCAAATTCTAATGGTCTCACCACCGAACAACGGAATTGTCATTGAAAAATTCTCGTTGAACATCAATTTTTGTTCTTCTAAAATGCCAAGGGCTATCTGCTCGCCCATCAAAATAGACTCATAATAATCTGTGAAATAATCGGCATTGTTAATTAAGTATACTTGGTTGTTTGTTTCGCTTTAACATTAGCATTATTACCGAATATTTTAGCATTTCCAGTTTCTTGGTGCAACATTTGGTCTTTCT
>JAJRSY010000224.1 GCA_024278565.1 Bacteroidota bacterium | reverse complement strand
TTTTGCCCAACTGAATGTTTTTAAGCCCACAGCTTAATTTCATTAGAGCAGAAGAAAACACCTTCAACAATAAATGGTGAAAGGTATAATGATGTTTGAATATTTGTCCCCGGATATCCGAGGTTTTTTTTTTGGCCATTTAATATTTTATTTTCTAAATGAAGAAAACCCAATGTTCTTTTTAACAAATCATTAACAAATCAGGGTGATTTTAGTTTCTTTTCCTTACTTATCAATGGTAGGTAGTAAAATCCGGGTATAAGGACAAAGAACGTGATCCAGGTTTCATAGCCTACCAATGCCTTTGTAAAGCCAAGTGCAATTATTGAAAACACGGATAAAAGGTAATAGAAAGAAAATTCTTCATTAAAGTATTTAAGGCTTGATTTTATGTATGTATATATAAGAAAAACTAAAGGAAAAGTTCCAAGTACCCCATAAAAAGCCAGTTTATTCATCCAAAACAGGTGAAAGTTGCCTTTTTGTGAACCCCATAGTGGGTTTTTCATAAACAATTCCCATAATACGGGGTATCTTGCAGCCCTTACGCCAATACTTGTATTGGATTCGCTAACGCCCCCTCCCTGAGACAGGTATTGGGCCATGGTATTGAATTTGTAATAATTTTCGGAGCCCCTTTCAAACCAGTTTCCCATATACTTTAACAGTTCCACATAAAACTGCATGGGTATCAATATAAAAGCAAGAAATATAAAACCATAAATCCCCAGGGATACTTTCAGGTTTTTTCGACCCAAAATACTTAAAATGAGGACAAGCAATGCAAACAGTATATTGGCAAATATCTGTATCCTTATAAGGGTATAAAATAATATAACAATGAACAATATAATAGATCTCTTTCCCCAATATCCCATAGACCTGTAATAATAAATAAGCAATGGGAAGAATGCAACAATAGCCGTTGCATAACTGTAAGTGCCCCCCCCGTATTTTTTATAGCTCAGGACCGCCTCCTTGCCACTTTCAGATTGAAGTGCAGAAAGTGCTGTAATCTCACGGGCATAATTGGGGTTAAGGATGGAAGTAATTATTGACATAACCGCTGTGACTATGATAAAAACAAAAGTCCACTTGATGAAAAAGGCCAAGCCTGCATAATCCCCTGTTGCCCTGTAGTAGGCAATTATCGAGACAGCAATCAACATGGTAAGTATTTCGCGAATCAACTTAACTTTTCCGACCTCAGTGATATCGCTCCAAAGGAAACTTTGAAATAGAATCATAGCGATGCTGTAGAGAACAATCCCTTGAAATAATTTATTCCTTAATACTACCGGTTTCATGATAAAAAGGGACAAAAACCACAATACCACAATGAATAAGCGTACCCTCGTAATGGGGACATTATTATAAACAATGGGCAAAAATATCGTAATGGAAACTGCAATGGAAAAATAATAAAAGAACTTATTGTTGATTTTGGCTATCATCTTGATTGTAGTTGATGTAAATGCTATTTGATACTTTGATAGTGAAAGAAACCAGTCTCAAAAGAAATTTTTAAAAAAACGGAGGTTCGTAAAATGATTATTTCAAAACCGATTTATAATATTCATCCCATTCACCTATGTCCTTCCAGCTTCCTTCGCTCACAGGGAAAACCCCGACCCTTCCCTTTCTTTTCATGATATTGTCGATTAAATGGGTAATATGGAAAAACGTGTTTTCCGGTATTTCGTTGAGCAGGTGTGGTTCCAGTATATACATCCCCGAATTGATCTGGAAGGTCAATTCGGGTTTTTCTTTAAGTTCTGACAAGATGCCATCATTTCGGGTTTCGATAGTGCCATAGGGTATGGGGTAGTTTTTTAGGGCAGATACAATTGTTAATTCATTTTTGTTTTCCCTGTGGTATTCTAATATGGCCGAATAATCTTCATCGATGATTATATCACAATTGGACACAAAAAATGTTTTCTGGATTTTGTCTTTTACAAGGTATAGGCTCCCGGCCGTACCAAGGGGCTTTTCTTCCTGAAAATAGTCGATATTATACGATTCATTGTTTAGATGTAAAAAATAATGCTTTATGGTTTCGGCCTTATAGTTTACCGAAAGGTAAAAATCATTGCAGCCCACATCGGTAAAACGGTCCATTATTTCTTCTATGATCGTCTTTTCCCCAATGGGGATCAAAGGCTTTGGAATAACATTGGTTAATGGCTTTAACCGGGTGCCTTTACCACCGGCCATAATGACCACCGGTAAATCGAGTTTTCTTTTTATCCTTTTTTCCTCTTTGGGAAAAACGTCTTCCCAAAAATAAACATCTTTTAAGTTCCCATCATCGTCGAGCAAGGGCATGCACTCTGCCCTGAAATTGAACATGCGTTTTTTAATTTCGGAAAAGGCTTCATTTTCATAAGACAAGCGGGTCTCCTTCCTCAGTATTTTTTTCAGCTCTGCGCCCATGGGCTGGTTTCTGATAATGGCCCTTTGTATATCGCCGATACTTAGAACATTAATGAATTTACCTTTGTCAAATACCAGAAGTAGGCGTTTATAGGTTTCGTCCATTTTTTTTAATGCCCCCAATATGGTTTCCTGTGCAGAAATGCTGATGTCCTGTATTTTTTTTTTCTTTTTTTCCATCCGTTTAAACTTCCCTGTAAACCAATACTTTATGTGTGTGCTGACCGTGAAGGTTTGTGTGTTTCGATTTCCACTGATCCATTACGTTTTCATATATTTTCTGGTCGTGCACTTTTTTCCCTATATAAAAACCGGCTTTTCCCTTTGAAAAGTTGGATTTAAACCTGAGTAGAGAGTCCTTTGCATCTGTAGAGTTTCCCCCACCAAAATGGAAAAACTTACATCCACTTTTTTTTGCAAGTTTAATTGCAAAATCCAGAAAGAGGTTGTTGAGTGCAAACTTCCCAAAATCTTTTCTGCGGCCCGATAAATGATAATGTGCATAATCCTTGTGTACCATCAAAATCATGCCCCCGATAATTTCATTGTCATGCTTTGCCAGGATTAAATGGTGCTTGTCGAGCAAATTCTTCATGAACCCCATGAAGTAGTCTTCGTTGAAATAAAGATAAGATGCAGAGCTTACGTTTTTCATCGTTTCCACATAAATCCTGTAAAACCCGAGATAATCCTCTTTGGTGCTGCCCACAGATATCCTAATATTGTTTTTTAATGCTTTTCGGATCATATTCCTATTGTTTGCGGAGTAACTTTTTTCCCATATCGTTTCAATGTTTGGGGAAAGGTCAAGGTAAACAGTGTTCCTGTCAAAGCGTACGGTCATGTTTTCATTTGAAAACCTATGGTTTTCAATGATGGGGTGGAAACGGGCAAACTCGGCAACAATATTTTTTGTGCTACAGAATAAATCGAAAGCCTTGTAAAATTCATGAACGAAGGAGGGGGAGTTTGTGGAACTTATAAGACCGTTGTATCCATAGGCTCCCTGTATGTCAAAGTACTCTTTTTCCAGTATGTAGCCCAGTCTGTTTACCGAATTTATCAAAAAGGGGTACAAGGCCGTTTCACCATCCTTTTCAAAAACGAAACAGAGGGCTTTTCCATCGCCATAGTTTTGGTAAAGCGAATAATATTCGGGAGTATAATAAATATCCTGTGCATGGGATGGTAATTTGTCCATTAACCCGTTCCATTCCCTTGTATCGGCCAATGTCAATATTTTATACTGCATTTCAATAACTTTAAGCCCTTTTCAAATTTCCCGGTACCCCAGGATTTTTATTTTGTGGGCCTGATATGATCCGGGGGATTTTTCTTTCCATTGATCGACAATTTTTTCATAGATCCCCTGATTGTAGATTTTTTTCCCGATATAGAAATCAGCAAGGTTTGGCGAGAAGTTTTTTTTGAATTCCAATAATTTATCGTCTGGCGCCGTGGTTGCCCCCCCCCCGATATGGAGGTAGTCTATCCCTTTTTGTTTTGCTGCTTTTATCATTTCCCAATAAAGTAAACTATATGCCGACAGGTTCAGGTATCGTGTCAATGCTCCCCCTAAATGGCCATGCATAAAGGTTTTTCCGCATAATGCTGTGATACTGGCAATTGGTTTGTTTTCGTAAATGGCCGTATATTGTATGGAATCGACATTCGAGAGAAGGCTTTCAAAATACTCCTTGTTGAAATACAGGTATTTTACGGAGTTCACCCTGTCCATGGTTTCTTTATAGATTTGCAAAAAAACATTCAGGTTGGCCGTGTTTTTTTGGTTTGCCTTCACGGTAATTTTGTGCCTGTTCACACATCTTCTTATCTGCTTTCTCGTTGAAGTTTGAAACCTGGAGAATATTTCCCCTTCAGGGGAAGTGGTATCGATAAAAATTGTTTTTCTGTCGAGGATCATTCGGTAATGGCCACTACTGAATTTGTAATTGTTCAGCAAAGGGTGGAACCTGACAAATTCTGCGATGATATCGTTATCCATGCAATAGGAAGTAAAAGCCGTATAAAACCCTTCAATAAACAACGGGGAATAACTGGAACTTACCACTCCATTATAACCATAGGCGCCTTGAATGTCATAATACTCTTTGTCAAGCTCATATCCAAGTTCACTTATCCGATTGACAAGGAAAGGGAACAAAGCGATTTCCCCATCTTTTTCAAAAACGAAACACATTGCCGTACCATCGCCATAGTTTTCGTATAACGAATAATATTCAGGCGTATAGTAAATATCCTGTTGGCCTTCGGGCAATAATGAAAAGTGCCTTTTCCATTCCGCTGCCTCCTTCAGCGTAAAAACCGAATAGTCGCCGCTATTTCTTATATTCATTGTAAAGGATACCCATTGCGTATTCATTATGAAACCTTCCATTTTTGAATATGGAAGCCCTTAACTCACCTTCTACCCTAAACCCGGATTTTTCATAGAGTTTGATGGCGGCTTTGTTTTCTGTTTGTACATAAAGGTAAATCCGGTTAAGGCCCAATTGGCAAAAACCAAATTGCAAGGTTTTCATGGTGGCATCAAATGAATAACCTTTGCCTCTTTCAGTTTTATCACCGATATAAATCGCAAATTCGGCATTGCGATGGATCAGGTTTATGTTTTTCAACAGTGCTACTCCTATCAGCTTCTTGGCTCCTGAAAGTTCGATGCCAAAAACTGTTGTGGGTATATTTGAGCGGAGTACTTTTTCATACCAGTCGCTTTCCATCTCCATGTTTACCGGAAAGGGGTGTCCGGCATACAATTCCTTAATGTCGCCCCCATTGTTCCATTCAAGTGTTTTTGTTTTATCGGAGGAGGTAAGTGCCCTGAGGTTGATTTTTTTAATGTAAAAAGTTTAACTATGGTTCTTTTCTGATATTGTAAAATACAAGGTGTTATTTTATAAGTCTTGATATCTTGTTTTTGATCCGTACATTCAATGGTTTTTTCTTGTTGATAAAGGTTTTAAAATGGTGAATGTCGAATTCCGTATTGCACTCTACTTTGTCCGGGTGATTTATTACAACGAAGCCTTCGTCAAAGGGACGGTTGTGGTTATCTGTTTCGCCCCTGGCATGAAGGCCGAACACACCTATATTGGAGGTGAGGTTTACACGTGGGATAATGGACAGGCTATTGTTGATGCGGTGGAAATAAAGGCCGATATTGTCCCAAGTACTGTTTCCCGGCCCTTTTGCCTGTATCGACTTGAATTTTTTGCGGTAGTGCTTTGCTTCTGCATCGCTATTTGTTATACTTCGTAAAAAATCCATTTTTAAATGTTCGTCAGGGACCAAAGCATTTAGGTCAAACACTTGCCACGCTCTTTTCCATGTTCCCCAGCCCCCACCGGAATGGCCATACTTTGCAAAAAAATAGTCCTCATTGTGTTTTAGCTTTATTGGGGTGAAATTACTCCCCGTAACCGTATTGACCCTTACATTATCTTTGTATTTTATCAGCATTTCCTGCATAAATTTAAAAAAGGACAATGGGGCCACTATGTCATCTTCCAGGACAATTACAAACTCTTCTTTTTCCAAAGCCCATAAAACAGAAGAAGATACAGTTATTTCCGCACCTTTATTTCTGTCGTTATAACGATAATGAGTTTCGCATTGCCAGTCAATTTCCTGAACGATTTTTTTAACTTGTTCTACTTTTTCCAATTCCCCTTCTTTATCTTTTCGTGCACCATCTATGGCAATATAAAGTTTTTTGGGTTTAGCTTCCCTTATTCTCTTAAAAACAGCTTTTGTTGTATCAGGACGATTAAATGCAATAAGACAAACAGGAATTTCAAGTCTAAAACTCATTATACATATTTTAGTTTTTTATAAATACAAAAAAAGAAAACAGGGTTATAAATGTTTTTTAATAAAGGATTTCGCTTTTTTTCTTAAACGGAAAACAAAATCCTTCCAGTTATAAAGGCTTAGTTGCCAAATGAAATTAAGAGAATGGGATGTGGAGTGTTTTTCGGTATAATATTTTTGCTCTATCAACGGGTCTTTGAAAATCTTTTTGTTTATAATACCAACTTCAGCGCTTGATAAGTTCTTCTTCCACTTATCAATACTTTTATGATGAATTTGTTGATGGTACATTTTTGTACCACCCCAGATACTGACTTCATTTTCATTAATAATTTTCCCCATTTGTCCAACATGGTCCAACATTTGAGAATCCCATTCAATTCCAATAAAGTCACATATGTTTTTTGTTGTGATTAAAGGGTCAAGGACTAAGTCTTCATAAGAAACAACCAAAGAGTTTGCGGGGTGTTTTTTTACAAAATCAAAACCACAACTCCAGCTATCATTTAAATATGACAAGCCCCGGTATAAGTTTTTCGAATACCCCGGGACTCTGATTTTAGCTGATTTATTCAGTTTTGCTTTACTGTTAATGTCTTTAAAAGAAGAGTATATAGCTCTTGGGTCACGTATTACAAATAAGTATTTAGCGTTTGGGAAAATTTTAACAAGCTCTGAAAAAGCAAATACATTATTTGGTGATTTTTCAGAAATTATTATTTTCGAATTATTTATACATGGCTGCTCTAAAAGGTTTAAAATGAAGTCTCGGAACTTTTTGTTCAGTTCAGACTTGCTAAAATAAACGTCTAATTTGTTATCAGGGTTGGTTGAACTCTCAATTAAGTTCCTGAGGCCACAGACCTTTCCCAAATATCCAAATTCAGGGCCTCCATAGATGTCTTTATGTGCATTGAGCATTGCTTGTAGCAATGTGGTTCCTGAACGGCCACTTCCTCCAATAAACACGATTTGTTGGATTTTATTTCTATCTTTCATCCTTGTTTTGTTATTAGAATTCAATCATCTTTTTCTTGTGATTTTTTTAAAACCTTCGTGAAAAATGTTTCGCAATTTTTTATACTCAAGAGCACTTAAACCTATATATCTAAAAGAAAGTGTTAAAATAAAAACTGATACGATAAAAGTCAGAAATACCCTGAGAAGATTTTCTTTTAAGATAAGTTGAGGGAAAAAGGCAAAAGCAAATGATAAAGCAACAGGAATCAGTATTGGGAGCACCGCATTTTTAATAAAACCACCTATGTTTATGTGAACAAGTTTTTTGGCAAGAATTAACCGAACATAAAAAATTATTATCGTTATGACTATACTGACAATAAATATCACATAAGGAGGTAATCCGAAAAAAAACAGAGCATATGAGATTGGAATGTTCAATACAATAATTGATGAGTTTATTAAGGTGAATTTCTTAATTTTACCTGATGCCCGTATTGCTGAGGTTATTTCAAAACTAAACTTATCAATCATCAACCCGATCAAGATTAGCCGACTAAACAATATTGTATATTCAGGAACTTTTTTAAGCCATAAATTAAGAAGAGTTGGCATTTCAATAATAACCGTTATAGCAAATAAAGAAAAAAGTAAAACGGAATATTTAGTTGCTAATTCAGTAAGCCTCAACATTCTCTTTCTGTCACCCCCCCCTTCACTTTTTACAAGTTGGGGGTTTAGGGCGCGTGTCATGCTCGATGAAACCGTATTCACTTGGGATGAAACCTGTTTGGCAACACCATTGGCGGCATTTAAATGTACGCCAAAAAACATATTCAATAAAATCCCCCTTGTTTGGGTAACCGATATGGCAGCAATGGACCCAAATAGATTCCAGCCCGAAAATGAAAGTATGGTCTTTGCCAATGACTTGTCGATATACTTCCGGAAGTTCAGTTTACATTCCTTATAATGCTTTACACTATATAATTGCTTGATTATCCGTTTGATAATTTGTATCACAAGCATGGAAAAACCGTAAAGGATAAGCAGGTTTAAACTGCTGTACGATAAATAAATGGCCACGCCAAGTTTTAGTACTGCCCCCAATATGTCCACGAGGGACAAGGCAAGCAGGTTTTCGTGGGAATTGATAACGGCATCATAGGGTACGGCGATAATTGTAACAAAGGTAGTGATTACCATAAAATGGAAAACGATTTTTGCATCATAAACCTTTGCTTGCGGTATATCGAGCAAATACTTGAACATTAAGAAGCCTCCCACTTCAATAAGAACAACCACGATCAGGCCAATAATAAAATGGAGGAACAGTGTTGTATTAAAGGTCTTTGCGATCAGGGTTTCATCATTTGACCCAAGGCTGTGCGCCATGAAGCGCATGGAGGCGCTTGACATGGCCGATTGCATAATTGCCAACATGCCAACCACACCTGCCACGAGGGAATAGATCCCATAATCGGTTTCCCCGAGCGCACTCAATACCAACCTTACGCTAACAAGCCCAATGACCAAAACAATCAAGAGTTTGGTATAAAGGACACCCGTATTATATACGATTCGATGCGATGATTTCATTCTTTCCCGAAGTCGTTAATAACCTTTTGATAAGCTTGCAATAAATCATTCCGTACCTGTTCATTGCTTGCCTGGAACATTTCAATAGCTCTTTTAAGCCCCATATCGGCCCGTTCTTTCTGTAATCTTTTATCTTTTATCAATACCATTATCTGTTCTGCCAATTGGTCAACATTCAGTTTTTCAACGAGGGCAATGATTTCGTCATGTTTATTTACTTCATGGATACTCCCAACATTATAGGCAACAACCGGAAGTTTAAGGAAAAGGCTTTCGAGGATGGTCCCGGAAATGATATCATGATAGGTTGGCAATACGCATATTTCTGCTGTAGATGCCATTTTATGGACATCTTCTTGGGTTGGGAGAAATCCGGCCCATGTTACATTGTTTTCGATATCAAGGTCAACTGCCAGTTTCTTAAACGGTTCAGCATTTCCGCCACCAATTACGCAAAGGCTAATATCAGCTTTGCTTTTTTTTAGGATGGAGACCGCTTTCAGCAAATCCCCAATACCTTTGTCTTTTGTAATACGTGCAAAGAAAACCAGGTCAAATATTTTTCCCGAATCAAAAGGCTTTATCTCTTTCATCGGATAACTATGCCAATGAAGCCGTGCATTGGGGCTTAAGGATTCCACATCTTTCCCCATGGTCTCTGTCCTGATGCCAAAATGTCTATATAGTTTATAAATCCTGCGCTCACTTTCGATTCTTCTTTGGGTACGCCTTGATTTGGAGTTAGACTTGTGTATTAATCCCTGAACCGTTATAAAAACAGGGTAAATGTTGTGAAATTGAATAACCGAAGCGGAAAATTCGTTTTCGGCCCCGTGTAAATGGATGATGTCAGGGTTTATTTCTTGGACTATCTTTCGTACCTGTTTTTTACTGGATGAATATCTTGTCCATAAATCATAGGGGAAAAAGCTGGGCCAATGCCTGCCGGTCAATGGAACCCCTGCATTGTAAAAATGGTAATTGACCCCTTTTTCTTCAAAGTTTATGTATTTGTTTATCCAGCGGTGTTGGGATACAATATGCAGTTCGATCGAATCATTGTTTTCGAACAATGGGATCATACTGCTAATCCAGGGTGCTATTTCACCTATCCTCTTGGAAGGTTTTATCCTGTCCTGAACAAAATTATTTGTGAAATAACAGAGCCAAACAACTTTTAGTTTTTGCAGGGCCACAGCCTTTTTTTTTTCTTCCAATCTTTAAACAACTATTGATTAATTACCCCTATAACTGCTTGGTATGTTTACAACTCTTTCTTCCAGCCATCCAGCATTGCTTAAATCCCCTGTCATGCAGTCTTTATACATCTCCAGTTTATTCATCAATTGCCAAATTGGCCGTGTCATCACTTTGTTTTCGTTTGTGAATTTCAGGAAAGTATCCCTTTCCTCCTTGTTTTTCAGTATTATCGCGTTCAACCAATAATTTGAACTGGCATTATCCGGTTCTGTAAAAAACCGGATATCTTGATCACTGAAAAAGTCCCCGTACAATTTTGCTGTATTTTTTTTGCTCTCCAGAAAAACATCCAACGTTTCCATTTGTGCCACACCGATAGCTGCATTCACATTTGGCATCCGGAAATTAAAGGCAAGTTCATCGTGTGCAAATTCCCATGGGTGTGGAACCTTTGCTGTGGTAGTGATATGCTTTGCAAAGTCAGCCAATTCTTTATCATTTGTAAGAATCATGCCTCCACCACCTGTTGTAATTGTTTTATTTCCGTTGTAACTTAAGATGCCCATTTTTCCATAAGTCCCTGTGTGTTTCCCTTTGTAAAAAGAACCCAGGGATTCGGCAGAATCCTCAACGACTACGATATTGTGCCTGTCACATATTTCCACAATCTCATCTATTCTACAAGGATGGCCAAAAATATGAACGGGAAGGCACACCGAAATTTTTTTGCCCGTTAATTTATTATAGCACCCGTTTTTTTTTAATTCTGTGTTTTCAATAAGGAAACTATCCAGTTTATCGGGTGACATTCCAAGGGTGGTTTTATCGACATCTACAAATACAGGTGAAGCATTGCAATGGGCAATTGCATTAGCCGTTGCGACAAATGTAAGGGGTTGTGTTATGACCTCATCACCTGTTTTTGCCCCTGCTGCCAATAAGGCAATTTGAAGGGCGGAAGTCCCATTTGAAATGGCTACTGCATATTTGGAACCCGTATAAGCCGAGGTCATTTCTTCGAACTGTGTAACGAACTTCCCCACATAGGAAACAAATGTGGAGTCAATACATTCGCTTAGGTATTTTTTTTCATTGCCAATAAAATGTGGTGCGTGCAAAGGGATCAGTCCGTCTGGTATGGAATAGTGATGGCGTATAAAATCAACTAAATTGCTATACATTGTAAATACCCGATTTATATTGTTTTAAATATTCCGGATTGGAAAACCATTCGCAAGTTTCTTTCAAGCCCTCTTCAATTGTATATTTGGGCTTAAAAGATGTTAGTTGGGTAATGAGGGAGTTGTCGCCCCACAGCCTGAACACTTCTGATTTGCCAGGCCTGATCCTATTCTCATCAGTGATGAATTGAACGTCAGATTTCATAATCGCCTTGATAAGCTCAAGGGTATCTTTCATTGATATTTCAAAATTTGAGGCAATATTAATTTCTTTTCCAATTGTTTGATCCGATTCTGCCAATGCAATAAAGCCTGTACAGGTGTCTTTCACAAAGTTAAAGTCGCGTGTGGGGCTTAGATCCCCTAGTTTTATCTCCTTTGCACCATTGGCAATTTGGGTAATGATGGTAGGGATTATTGCCCGTGCAGATTGACGGGGGCCATAGGTGTTGAACGGGCGGGCGATTGTAACCGGAAGCTCAAAGGCATTAAAAAAACTCATTGCCATCATATCAGCCCCAATCTTGCTAGCGCTATAAGGGGATTGGGGTTGCTTTGGGTGTTTTTCATCGATGGGGACGTATAGCGCAGTCCCATAAACTTCTGATGTTGAAGTGTGAATTAGTCTTTGAATACCATTTTCTTTTGCTGCCTGGCAAATATTCAATGTTCCTTTCACATTTGTGTCCACATAGGAATCAGGGGCAACATACGAATAAGGTATGGCGATTAGTGCTGCAAGGTGAAATACGACATCAATATTTTTTGTGATTCCTTTGCAAAAATGTGGGTCCCTTACATCACCTGAAATAATTTCGAGGTTTTCATTGGTGGGAATATCTTCCAACCATCCCCAATAGTTAAAAGAATTATACTGTGAAAGTGCCCTGACCTTATGACCCTTTCCCAAAAGCATCTCTGTTAAATGGGAACCGATAAAACCATCAGCCCCTGTTACCAATATATTCATAACAAGATTTTTAAATGTTTTTTTGACAATTGACCGGAAAGCAGTTTTTTTCTTTCCGATATAGGAATTAAAACTCAATATCGAAAATAAACTCTTCTAACTGATATTATAAATATTTTTAATCAAACCACTCTTTAACCGTGTTTCTAAAATCCCATCAATTGTATCATTAATTTCGGGACTTAACTTAGTTTTCCACTCTTCGTCCACCCTTATATGAATTTCGTCATTGTACCTAATAGGATTTCCTGCTACTAAATGTAATTCAGAAGTATTAATTGAAAGTTTCTTTATGTTTGGTTGTTTTAAATGGTCATAAATTTTGTTAAGTTCTTTCTCAGGGTTTCTGCAAAACTCCTCATAGACTAGAATGTGTGGATTAACATTCAAACTCTTCAAAATTGAAGTGGTCAGATTATATTTTCTACACCATCCGTAAACTTTAGCAATTGGTTTTGCTTTATCTTTATATCGTCGAATATCAGAAAAAGCGATACCCTTAGGATTTCTTACTAACAGAACAACATGATGATTGTTTTTTTTATCTATTTTTTTAAGAAGCCAATACCGAAATATATCTTTTGATGAATCAATTATATATTTCGCACCTGAAGATATAGAGATACTATCATATAGAATACTTAAATTTTTGATTTTTCTTCTCTCCCATAGTGAAGTCAGTAATGCAAAACTTTTTAGATTGTATTTAACTAAACTTTTAAATAGAAGTTTTTCAATTCTTTTAAAAAGAGGTTTCGTTTTGCTGTATTTTTCTTCCCCAAATACTATAATTGGAAATGTCTTTTCGGTAATTTCATTAATACCTTTTCGATTCTTTATTTCTGTAATAACTTTTTGCCAAAAACTGCATTCGTCCAGTTTAGACAAACAAGTGCACACATTTCCATTTTTTTTATTAAAAATGTCAGAATCGGCCCTTATTAATTGCCATGTAAAATATGTACATTCACCAGTACTAAAAAAGTTTTTATGGCTGCCTATCGAGATATCTAATAAAGTTGAACCCGAATGTCCAGATGAAATTAAATGAATTATATCACTCATTCTGAATTGAAGTTTAATTATATTAATACCCTAATTATTTAGTAAAACAACTTAAATGATAATCGGTACTTAGTCATAAACTTAAGTACATTATAAAAAAAGATAAACAGAATATCCCAATCCAACCCCAATCCCATTTGCCACCATATCGTTAATATTAAAAGCCCGGTAAGGTAAAAAGTACTGTATTCCTTCGAGTGACATGGCAAATATTAAGGATGTCATTATTATGATCAGGGTTCTTTGTTTCACCCATCCGTAGC
>JAJRSY010000223.1 GCA_024278565.1 Bacteroidota bacterium | reverse complement strand
TGTTTTCTTCCCGACCACGGTAATTGAGGACTCAGGCGGTCGCAGCAATTCCAATAGACCGTTCCGGAGTCAATCTGTTTCATAATTTTCTCCGCTGCCTCATGATGCTCGCTATATACTGCTGACGTTAATCCAAACTCGGTGTCGTTCATAAGTTCAACTGCCTCTTCGTCACTTTTTACTTTCATGATACCAATCACAGGACCAAAGGTCTCGTCTTTCATTACACCCATCGAATGATTTACATCTACCAATACCGTGGGTTCAAAGAAGTTTCCTTGCTTGTCTATCTTTTTTCCTCCGGTTAGAATTTTAGCGCCTTTACTAACCGCATCATCCACTTGCCCCTGCAGAAAATCAAGCTGAGACTTTCCCACAATGGCCCCAAGATAAGTGCTGTCATCCATAGGGTCTCCGTCTTTGAAACTTTTAACCGTCTCTACAAAAGCATCTACAAAAGCATCATATACTTTTTCGTGAACGTAGATCCTTTCTACCGCACAGCAACTTTGCCCGTTGTTATAAAAAGCGCCATCTGCTGCAGCTGCTGCAACGGACTTAATATCCTTGTTGTCTTCGGAAACATAAAGCGGATCTTTCCCGCCTAATTCCATCTGACAAGGAACCATCTTTTTTGCTACCCGTTCATAAATGTACTGCCCGGTTTCGTTCGACCCGGTGAAAAAATATCCGTCCAACGGTAAGTCGAGCATAGCTCCCCCAACTATTTTGCCGCCCCCTACCGCTACCTGGAAAATAGCCGTAGGAACGCCCGCTTTGTGCAGCAACCTACCTATCTCCAATCCGGTAAGTGTGGTAGAGCCAGAAGGTTTGTATAAAACCGCATTGCCCGCTATTAATGCCGGAACAAAAACATTCACTCCTACCAAATAGGGATAGTTCCAGGCTGAAATATTGCCAATAATTCCTAAAGGTTCATAGACGATCTTTTCATTCATACCATTTTCCTGCGGCATGGGTTCTTCAGACAACCACTGTTCGGAATTTTCGATAAAAAACTTAATCCTTCCTCGGGCGCCCTTAATTTCATTTCGAGATTGGGTGATGGGTTTCCCCATTTCGCGGGTTAAAACGCTTGCAAGCGATTCGAGATTTGTCTCTAACAACTCGCTGAATTTTTGTAGAATAACAATCCTGTCAGGAACGGATAATGAGGCCCATTTTGGCTGTGTTGCTTTTGCTTGCTCATACTTTTGATCTATAGTAGATTTTGAGTCTTCATTGACCTCTTTGATCAATTCGTTTGTTGCAGGGTTATAAATTTTCACCTTTATTAATTTTAAATTTTAAGTTATGAATTTTGAGTTGTTTTGACGATTGAGGTTAAAATCTTAATAATTTGTTCAACCTCATCTAAATGATATGATACATCTACTTGTGCAAGTTTACTTTCATTTAATAAACGTAACCAGTATTTCGTTTCTCTGGCTTCTTTAGAAGAAATTGACATTTTATAAATAAAATCCTTTCTCGATTGTGCTGCTGTTGCTTCTTCCACATTAGCCCCAATACTGGTTGCACTCCTCAGCACTTGCTTTGAGATAATATATTCATTTTGTTCAATCAATTCTTTATATAATTCTATCACTTTAAGTGAAAAACGAAAGCTTTTATCACGAATTAAGCTACTTTTCATATAACTCAAAATTCAAAACTAATAATTAAGAATTCTTCAACAGAAAGTAAGAAACCGATCGTAAATTAACTCAGGGTCAATTAAATCTCCACCTTTAAAATTATAAAAGAATTCAGGATGCCATTGCACGCCAATTACTTTTCCTTCCCCTGCTCCTTTCCATTGAAATGCCTCGATGATACCGTCTTCGGTACACGTTGCCAACACTTCCAGGTCTTTGCCCAAGTCCTTAATGCCTTGATGATGAACAGAGTTCACTCTTCGCGTCTGGTCGTTATTGTGTAGCCTTGTCAACAAACCGCCTTCATTGAAGGTAATCCCGTGATTGACCTGATCGTATTTATCTGCGTCCCGGTGTACCAACGAGTTGGGGCGTTGCGTGGTTATATCCTGAAAAAGTGATCCGCCAAAATAGGTGTTCATGACCTGAAAACCCCGGCAAATACCATAAACGGGTTTTTCTTGTTTGATAGCATAGTCTAATATCGCCAGTTCATATTCATCGCGATATTTATCGCCTTTCCATTTGCCGATAGGTTTTTCACCATAAGATTCGGGAGCCAGGTCCGTTCCTCCCTGCAAAATAATTCCATTCATTTCATCCAGAAATTGTTTCATTTCTTTACCTTGAAAATCGGGAATTAAAACGGGCATGACGCCTTCTCGTGAAAGGTAGCGAGCCATATCGTTTTCGATGTAAGAAAGCGACTTGTGGCCGAAAACCACGCGAGCCGGATCGGGGTAAAAAAACGAGGCGGTGACTCCTATTTTTATCATTCGGCAAAAATAGAAAATAACATCTACAGCCAAGACAGGGTAAACACATTATACTATATTTATCTGAAATGCCAGAAATAACAAATAACAAGCATCAAAATTCAAATAACTGTCAAATACAAAATCAGAATAACTAAACATTAATGACAATTTGTGGTATTTGTATAAGATATTGACAGACAGCCGCATATAGCCTGTTTGATTTTTTTGCGCTTGAAAGTTGAAAATTTATTTGCCATTTGTTTTTTGATTTTTGGGATTTTAAGGCTTTAGCCCTGACAGTTATGAGGCTTGTTTAGTTTTTCAAAAAACTCTTACATATCTTTGGCGCATGTCTAAAACAAGAGGAGTGGTATGTGCCGGTCATTCGGAAACCGCTGAAGCGGCCGTCACAATTTTACAGGAGGGTGG